>CACFLG010000014.1 GCA_902567095.1 uncultured OM182 clade bacterium | reverse complement strand
GTCCCTCAGGCGATAATAAAACGAGTATTAATCTTCGATGTTCTTGTGCAAAGTGTTCATATCAGGAAAAATCGAACTACCAAGGCAATAGAATTTCTTGCTATGAAGAAGTAACCCCGGAGCGAGTTTGGAGAGCACTAGAGAGGATAGAAGTATAAAAAGCAACGGAAGGGCATCACCGAAGCTCGCTTTTTGTATTTTTAAATACTTCCCTTATGGCGGAATACAAAGGGATTTTTTAAAAATCGCCCTCCAATCGATAAAATTAGGAAGTCAAGTCAGGGTATACACTTTAACTTGGGTTGGAGATGTGCCTAATAATTTTGAGTTAGTCTTGGTGCCCGTCTCTGCGATGACAAGGCATACCTTGTATCGCCGTTATAGCGAGTGGGTTAGAAATGATTTGGCAAAAAATCCAGTTGATACAGTAGTGGGAATTAATAAAATCCCTGAGCTAGACATCTACTATGCAGGAGATTCTTGCTTCGAAGAAATTGCGCAGAATCAACGAAGTAAACTCTATAGGTTGCTTCCAAGGTATCGTCATTTTTCTAAATACGAAGAGGCTGTCTTTGGGATAGAGAGTAAAACTGAAATCCTTATGATCTCGAACTACCAAAGAAAATTTTTCGAGAAATACTATAAAACGTCCTCAGCGCGAATGCATTTTTTGCCCCCCGGGATTTCCGAAGATCGATTTCCGCCTGAAAACATAGAAGCGCTTAGGCAAGATTTTAGAAAAGAGTTGGCTCTTCTTCCTAAAGACAAGCTCCTTCTTTTTGTCGGGTCTGGGTTCAAAAAAAAAGGTCTTGGTAGAGCGCTTAAGGCATTTAGCGCTCTCAATAAAAATATTCGGCGGGATACTAAATTCCTTGTTGTAGGCCAAGACACTCGAACTTATTTCCAACTTCTCACCTTTTGTCTATTAATTTCTAAACAGGTCTCTTTTTTAGGTGGAAAAGACAATGTCCGCGACTTTCTCTTTGCTGCAGACTTGCTCATCTTGCCCGCTCTTGACGAAAATACTGGAACAGTAATCTTAGAAGCGATAGTTTCGGGTACGCCTGTTTTGACAACTGAGAATAGCGGGTATTCCAATTATGTTGTTGAGTCCGGCATGGGAAATGTAGTCTCGTTGCCCTTTGAACAAAACGCTCTTAATAAGTCACTGGAAATACTTCTAAAAAATATTGATAAAGAGGATTGGGTTAAAAAAAGTAAAGATTTCCTTAATCAATTAGACGTAACTTCACTTCATAAAAAAGCAGCAAAGATAATAAATAGTTTTTCGGTAAAAAAAGAGATGGGTCTTAACGCAGAAAACTAGTGCTGGCGCGTGGCTCATCATAGATAAATAATAAAACAGCCCTTTAATATTTATGAACTCAAAAAAAAATAATGATTTTATAAATCCGACTTTAGCTCAGATCATGGGAGATGAAGATCCTTTTTCCTGGCAAGAAAACTTAGAGAAGGTAATTTTTCGAGATGTAGAGAACAGAAAAACGTCGCGAGTTCTAATTGGACAAGAACGGTATTTCATTAAAATTCATAAATCTGCTTCTTGGCAAAGTGCTTTTAATGAGCTAGTCGGCGGTCAAACCCCGAGGTTTGGCGCTGAAGCTGAGTGGAGAGCCGTAAGGGCTTTCCAAACACTAGGCATACCTACGATAGAGCCTTATTTATATGCAAAGCGCGGCACTTCCTTTTTAAATCATCGATCGCTATTGATTTCAAAAGCGCTCGAAAAAAAAGTTTCGCTGGAACATTTCTCGACGAGCAACCCCGTTTTTAAACGACTGCTAATTAAAAAAATTGCCGAGATAAGTCGAAAAATGCACTTGGCGGGGATAAATCACAGGGACTTTTACCTATGCCATTTTTTGATGGATCAAAATATATCAAAGGGTCCAGTGCTGCATTTAATCGATCTTCATCGTGCCCAAGAAAGAGAAAAAGTTCCTCGAAGGTGGTTAATAAAAGATTTGGGAAGCCTACTTTTTTCTTCTTTGTTTAAAGGACTTACTCGTCGAGATCTTCTAAGGTTTGTGCGCGACTATTCAGATCGGCCCTTAAGGGAGTCCCTAAAAGATAAAAATCTCTGGGCAGGTTCTTTAGCTCGGGCTCGAGGACTCTATCTAAAACATCATCAGAAAATTCCTATCAAGATAGATAGGATACTCCAGCAAAATCAATTTATGAGTTTAAAAGCTTTAAAAGATTCTGAAAGAAAAATTGTCTTACCATTTTTAATGATACTGTTCGATCTCAATGAGGCCAAAATGCTTTTTCGTGTGACAGAGGTCTTGAGAGTTTTGCCAAAAAAAAGACTTGTGGTTAGAGGGTACCTGCGACAAGAACCAGTAATTCTTAAGATCTTTTTTGGACCATTTTCGGTACGCAGATTTAGCAGAGAGATAAGGGGGTTAGAGGCGATAAAACAATCTGGGACTGCCTCCCCCGAGATTTTGCGAACCGGGCTATCAGAGTCGGATTCCGGGAGGGTTATTGTCTTTCGGATGTTAAAGGAACCTTTAAGCCTGAAAGCTGCTATTGAGGGCGCAAAATCTTCACGAGAAAAGACCAACTTATTAATCAGCATGATGGAAATTTTAGTGCGTCTTCACAACTTCGGTGCAGTTCAAAGGGATCTCCACCCTGAGAACTTTTTAGTGAGCGACGGGAAAATTTTCACTATCGATGGGCAGCAAATAAGCTATCACGACAAGGAGCCGCTTGACATACCATCGAGTCTAAAGTCGTTAGCACTTTTTTTCTCAAACATAGTTAAGGTTGATGAGCCTGAGATTATAGCAGCGCTTAAGCATTATCTTTCTCTAAGAGATTACCAATTCAAAGGCTCTTATGCCGCGTTTATTCTTAGATATTTTAGATTATTTCGACAAAAAAACTTAAAGAAGTACCGGAACAAAGTTTTTCGTGATTGTTCAGAAATTTCAGTAGGCAAAAGTTTTCTACGTTTTACTGCGATTGCAAGAGCGCATGAGACTCCGTCAATGCTTCAGTTGATTAATAATCTGGACTTTGAGATTCATAAAGGTATCAAACTGAAAGAAGGTAATACGAATACAGTAGCGTTAGTTAAAACACAAGCAGGTCAGTTTGTGGTTAAGCGATACAATATGAAGACTATTTCCCATCGGATCTCGAGACTTTTTAGAAGAACTCGAGCTTCAAGATCTTGGGAAAATGGTCATGTCCTAAAGCTCTTAAATATCCGAACACCTTCTCCCATCGCCCTTATAGAAGAAAGATTAGGTTTTCTTCGCGGCAAGGCTTACTTGATAACGGAATACTCTTCAGGTTATCCAGCTCAGAGATTGATTGAGAAAAAAGATTTTGGAAAAGAACCACTATGGATTGTAAATTTACTTCAGGCATTTTCCGATAATCAGTTAGTTCATGGGGATCTAAAGGCACAAAATTTTTTAATAGAGGATGACGGAGCTTGTATCGTAGATTTAGATTCGATGTTCGAAGCTCGCAGTACTAAGGTTCATCGAACGTATAGAAAAAAGGAAGTTGCGAGATTTTCTAGTAATTGGGAGAATTGTCCGGAGCTTTTGAGCATCTTCTTTAGTCATTTGAAATCAATGGATCTATTGGACTAATTACCCTTTTAAATGAAATTTTGAAGGTTTTGGACATATTTGATGAAGAAAAATGTAAAAGTCCTACAAATCATCCATGACTTAGAACCTCCGTTCGAGTTAGTAGCCAAAAGTTATGCAGAAAGCTTTTTTGGTTCCTGTGTTACAACCATTGTTCTTAAAGGTAAAAGAGATGAAAATTTTTGCAACGAAATCTATGGTGAAGTTTATTTCCTAGAGCTCAGCAGCCAATCTCTAAAGGGTTTCAAGATCCAAGCAATCTTGAAAGTAAGGAGTTTGTTAAGAACTATTTCCCCAAATATCGTTATCGGCCATAGATATAAGCCCTTTTTTATTGCTGTGATTCTTAACTGCTTCTTTTCACTAGAGGCTGTTTTTGGCGTGGTTCATCATTACGGGTTTATGGATCGCAAATCTCGACGGTTATTTTCTCTTTTTTGGAAGGAAAACGTTGAGTTAATAGGTGTTTCGGAACCGGTCTGTGATTATCTTAAACAGAGGATGCAGGAAAAAAAGGAAAAGATTCATTTAGTCCAACAGGCATACTTTAATCCGATATTATTGACGAAAAAAGAGGCGTTGGAATACCTAGGCTTGCCTGACAGTAATTACTATTTTGGTGCTGTAGGGCGCTTAGTTGAAAAAAAAAACCATAAGTTCTTAATAAAGGCATTTTCGAAAATTAACGATGACTCTAACTTAATTATTATAGGTGATGGCAGACTATCCGGTGAGTTAAAAGAAACCGTAAAAGATCTAGGGGTTGAAAGTAGGGTGCATTTTCTAGGACAAGTGGAAATGGCTTATCGCTATCTTAAAGCTTTCGATTGTTTTATTTTTCCTTCAACTGAAAAAGAAGAGTTTGGTATTGTTTTGTTAGAGGCCATGTTCGCTGAACTCCCGATTATCTGTTCGGATTCTCCGGGGCCAATGTCAATTGCAGAGGGCTTTGCTCATATTTTTCGTGCCGCAGATCAAGAGCACTTAACAAGCCAAATGAGAAGCATCAGAAAGAAAACAACAGATGAGCTTTTTAAGTCCTCTAAAGCGGGACTTAAAAAACTCGACGAAGACTACAGTCAACCCAAGATGTTTGCTTCCATAAGGTCCCTCCCATCGGTTGCGAAACTCTTTTCAAAAGTTTGATCTTTCTTATATTCAGTATATTTTTTCTTCTCCGAGGGGGCGTGTTTTGAACCGTCGGTGAAGCCACCAATATTGGTCTGGCGCCAATAGAATAGCTTCTTCAATTTTTTTGTTAATTAACTCGCAATCTGCGGAAATATCGTTTGAAGGAAAATCTTCTGATGCACCAGATAATTTTACAAAATAACGACCTTTCTCTTTACGATATTGACTCATAAATATGACACTCGAGTTTGTAGATTGAGCGATTCGTGATGTAGCCGTAATCGTTGCTGTTGGAAAACCAAAAAACGGAACAAAGACAGAATTTTTTTCTCCGAAGTCTTGGTCCGGTCCATACCAAATAATTGAACCTTCTCGTAGGATCCTGATGACTCTCCGAATATTTTTACGTTCTACGATAGATTCGAAATTTCTTTTTCTGCCTCTATTCATGATTGTGTTGATGAGTAAATTTTTATTTCTTTTATACATTACATGGAACGGAATCTTTCTGCTTAGAGCTGCGCCGCAGAGATCAAGAGAACAGAGGTGGTTCCCGACTAATAAAACACCTTTACCTCTCTTTTTAGCTTCCGTTAGCAATTCTAATCCCTCGAATTCAACTAGTGATTCGAAGTCCCTCTGAGGGAAAGCCCATGCCTCAAAGGTTTCTACTATCGCAGTTCCGCTAGATCTGAAATTCCTGACGATTTTTTTTTTGACTTCTTTATCTGGCAGGTTCGGAAAACATACTCGCAAGTTTTTTTCCACAATCTTTCTTCTTCTTTTTGCAATAACGAAAGCGAGAAGACCGATAAGAGACCCGAAAGCTGTCCTGCTCCCTCTTGGTAAAAGACAAACTATGCTTAATAAAGCTATGCCAACCCAATTTAGCCAATACTTTGGGTGAATAAGGTCGTACTTAGGGTTAAGAACGGATTTCACAGCTTTCACGTTATCAGCTTTCGCTCTCTGAATGAAATAAATGATATTATACTCAAAGTTTAAAAATGGAGGCAGCTATGATCTCTCCCAGGTTTGACAGCGCCAAAGTTCTCACTGTTGGGGATGCGATGATAGATAGGTATTGGCATGGGGATGCTAATCGAATATCTGCCGAGGCTCCAATACCTGTTGTTGAAGTAAAAGAAATAGAAGATAGGCTCGGCGGTGCAGCCAATGTAGCTTTAAATTTGTCGACGCTGGGAGCTGAAAGTTACCTTGTGGCTGCTACTGGATCCGATGTTGGCGCAAGGGAGCTTAAGGATAAATTAACGGCTTCTAATATAAAGTCTACATTATTAAAGGATCCATTAAAGCCAACGACAATCAAAGTTCGATTAGTTAGTCAGAACCAACAAATTGTTAGGGCAGATTTTGAAGAAAATTTTGATATTTCTGCAGATTCTTTAGTGAGCGCGGCTACTAATTTTGATCGGATAGATACAGTAATTTTATCAGACTATGACAAGGGGTTATTGGCTGACCCTCAGGCTTTGATAAAAGAATATGTTTCTAGAAAAATTCCTATTTTAGTCGACCCTAAGTACAAAGATTTTTCTCTCTATCAAGGAGCTACTTTAGTAAAACCAAATCTAAAGGAGCTTCGAAACGCTATCGGGAACTGGGATAGCGAACAGGAAATGATTAAAAAAGTGAAAAGTCTTTTGGAGCAATTTTCTTGGTCGGCCGTGCTCATCACCAGGGCCTCGGATGGAATGACTTTAATAGAACCAGGCGCCGAGACGCATTTCCCTGCGAGAACACGAGATGTTTATGATACTTCTGGGGCGGGAGATACTGTTATTTCTGTACTGGGCGCTTCATTTTCATCTGGTTTTACTTTGAAAGACTCAGTAGGCCTTTCCAATATCGCCGCGGGAATAGTAGTTGGAAATTTTGGTGTGACCAGCATATCCGGGCCTGAGCTTCGTGAAGAGGTCTCGCTGATAGAAAAGCAATCCTATAATCAAGGAGGAATGTCTGTAGAACAGCTTGTCTCTGCGGTGCGTGATTCAAAGACAAAAGGAGACCGCATCGTTTTTACTAATGGCTGTTTTGATATTTTACATGCGGGACACGTTAACTACTTGGAAGAAGCAAAGAGAGAGGGTGACAAGCTGATCGTTGGATTGAATTCTGATGAATCTGTTGCACGAATGAAAGGAAAGGGTCGGCCAATCAACACCATCGATAGACGGATGAAAATTATCGCGAGTCTCGAGGTTGTTGATTGGGTGGTCTGCTTTGATGAAGACACACCAGAGTCCTTGATAGAATTGATTTCACCTCATGTTTTGGTCAAGGGAGGCGATTATTCTGTAGATCAAGTCCTCGGCGCCAAACATGTTAGAGCTTCTGGGGGGGGAGGTAAAAGTTCTGAGTTTTGTTGAAGACTGCTCTACGAGTATCTTAGTAGATAAAATTCGAGATCTTTAGGAGAATTTTGAAACTAAATTAACGTTCTCTACTAGATGCGTCTTATTTATTGTTCCTATTACGGCTGAGTGAACCGCCTCGTGTTTAAAAACGAACTCTAAACTTTCTTTGATGCGGCATTTCCCGCTAGAAAAAACTTTTTTTAATAAAATGCCACATCCTTTTTTATGGGCTTTTTTTATTGCTTCTAGATTTGAAGAGTCCTCTAAATTAAAAGTCGCCATGATCACATCACTGAATCCCGATGCTGCTAAAGTGCCTTCAGGACTGTAAGTTGACATTCCGATGTTCCTAGCAAGCCCTTTTTTCTTTATCTCAAGTAAAGTCTCTACTGCATCCGAGTGATTGATGATATCTAGATCGTTACCATTTGAGTGTATCAATAAAATATCAATCGTTTCTGTTCTTAAATTCTTTAAGCTCCGATGAACGCTATTCCAAACTCCCGTCTTCGAAAAATCGAAAGTAGATTTTTCATTTTCATATTTTTCGCCTGCTTTAGTTGAAATAATCCATTTGTTTCGGGTCTTTGAGATCGCTTTTCCAATTTTTTTTTCGCTCTCTCCATAGGCGGGCGCCGTATCAATAAGATTAATTCCCATTTCTTCTGCAAGACTAATAAAATCGGATACCTGCTTTTGGTTAGGGATTAAAAATTTCTGAGGATATTTAACGTTGGTGTTGCGACCAAACTTCACCGAACCTAATGATATCCTGTGCGTTTTTAGATCCGTATTACCTAAGGCTATATCCATGGGATTTTCCCAATTTCTGGTCTTTCTGCGGCGAATAATTCAGGCTCGGCGTTTGGTTTAATGAAAATATTGCTTAATACGTCATCTCCGAGCTGCGGTGTTAATGCCAACTTTGTTGGCCAGCAAACTATAGTATTTTCGTAGAATCGAACGAAAGCTTTGGTTGGTTTTAAATTTTTCTTGGATTTTGGTTCAGCTCGATCAATCCTAAAAGTAGAGAACTTACATTCAGAGAAATCAATCCAAGGTAAAATATTTTTTAGTTCCTCTTTGGCAAACTTTATTTGGTCTAGACTTGTTCTTTTAACTCCTGATTCTGCTAGCTCGCCTCCCAAATACCAATACTTATGGCGATCTACGATGTGCGTAGTAAAAGTTATTCTGGGCTTGCTGAGATCTCGGATTGAAACTGCGTGCGCGAAAAGATCTGGCAAGTTTTTTCCTCTTATCACTACCTGATGAAGAGGACGGTTTTGCATTTCTAATGGAATTTCAACAGTGTTTATAATTTTTTGGTTCCCGACGCCAGCTGCCAAAATATACTTTTCTGCTTTAACTCGATACTTCCTGTCGATAATTAGGCTCGAGATTCTTCCCTCTTTACAAACTATTTCAGGGTGCCCTTTTACAATTCTTGTTTCAAACTCTCGTGTTAAGTTTTCGACTAGAGACCTTGTGTCAATCACTATATCTTTTAATTCATAAAGATTGCCCTTAAATTTGGGGTTATTAAAGGGTTTAGGAAAGTCTGCGGACTTTACTGGCGAAACATGACTGCGCAGCAACAGACTTCCTAAAAAAGTTATCAGCTTGGAAGAGAGACTTTCGTCAGAGAACATATAATACCGTGGACTTAAAATTTTTACGTTTCTCAGATCTACCGGGTCATCGCCGGACAAGCACTTCATCCATCGCTCTGGCATGCCTTTCAACGTATCGAAATGGTTGTTAACTAAGCCGCTTAAAGAATATTTAACTCCGCCATGAATCATTCCCTGCGAGGCCAAAGTTTGTTCCACTCCTAGAGCTGTTTTTTCAATTACTATAGTAGAGAATCCGGTTCTCGCGAGTAGAGCATTTAACCAAAGCCCCGTGACTCCCCCTCCAATAATAGCAAAATCAACTTTTTGAGTGTTCAAGTTAAGAGCTCTTTATGCAAGCTGAATAAGTATACATTCTTTAATCCGTCAATATATTGTTTCGATTCTATCTGGAACTAATTGCGATCTATGGGTATTCTAGAAAAAAAACCGAACTGAGTTGCATTGTTTTTATCGTTTTATAATTTTATTTTTGTCTTGATTTTACCCTTTATCCTCATTCGTCTGATTTTAAAGTCTTTTAGTGAACCACTCTATCGCACCGCTTTCAAAGAACGATTTGGCTTTTTCAAGCGAAAAGATAGCGTGCGAGACTGCATCTGGATACATGCGGTTTCAGTAGGGGAAGCAGTAGCTGCTTATCCTTTAATTAATAATCTCGTAAAGCGAGATCTAGATTGTATTGTTACAAGCACTACCCCTGCTGGTAAGGAGCGGGTCCAACAGCTCCTAGGAAATAAGGTGCAAACCTCGTTTGTTCCTCTCGATTTTAGAGGAGCGATAAGGAGGTTTATCTCAAGTAATAGACCTAAGGCGCTTATTATTTCCGAAACAGAGCTATGGCCCAATATGATTTCGGAATGTCGAACAAAAAAAATAAAGATATTTTTAGTCAATGGAAGAATGTCTAAGACTTCTGCGCGGACCTATCGGAATATTCGCTTTTGGACAAAGAGCATGTTTGAGGCGCTAGATTATTGTGGAGTGCAAACGCTTCGCCATAAAAACCGGTTTATCTCTTTGGGTGTAAAAAAAAGTAATATTGTGGTCACTGGCAATTTAAAATTCGATATAGCTCTTCCGAATATCAATAGCGTTGCAGTCGATAGTGCTAAGATGCTTGTTGGGCAACGGACAGTGTTACTCGGAGCAAGTACTCATGAAAGTGAAGAAGATGTTCTCTTAAACATTTTTCATGATCTGCGTTTGCTGTTTCCAAATTTACTGCTTATCTTAGCGCCAAGACACATGAACCGAATAGGCCGGGTTAATTCGATGGCTTTGAAGCATGGCTTTAATTCAGAGCTTTTCAGCAAGACTGATTCTCTCTCTGCTGATAAAAATATATTGATCATCGACAAAATGGGATTGCTGCCTTCTATTTATTGCTGCTCTCATCTTGCGTTTGTCGGAGGTAGCTTAGTTCCGCTGGGAGGGCATAATATGTTGGAAGGAGTTCGTGCCGGATGTCCAATTATTATGGGACCTTTTATCGAGAACATAGAAGATATCGTAAGAGATTTTGAAGACAATGGAGGAATGTCTATCGTAAAAGATTCCTACGCGCTTAAAAACGAAATAAAAAGACTCATGTCAGACAGCAGTCTTAGGTCACAAATGGTATTCGCTGCTAACGCTATATTAGAAGCCAATAAAGGCAGTCTGAAAATCACAGAATTAGGAATAATGAGCGCTATAAATGGGAATTAAAATACATTTGCACACAATATTTTCAAAAGCTAGTTGTGTTTTGATAATAGAGGTTAAAGATAAATCAAATAATGATAGACTTGGACTTCTGCCATTTCTTCATCAATTTTTTTAAATTAAATTCGGTTAGAAGAATTCGTCTTTACTTTTTATTGATCATGTCTTGTCGATTCCCGATAATATACATGACAAAATTTGTCTAAAAGATAGGTCTAACTTGGGTAATCAAGGAAAAAAACGAAGATTTGGTCGCTACGTGCCAGATTTAGTAGCTGACTTGGCTGAGTGCGATGCGAATTACTATCGTCTTCTAAGAATTTTTCCAGAGATAGACGAATGTGACGAGAAGAAATTCGGTTTTGAGACAGATCATTATGAAAAAGCAACAGTAGATTTTTCAGTGACCGAAAGATGTCCTTTCACAATTACTTTCGACTTGCGGATAGAGATTTTTCCAGAGCATAGAATAATCAAATGGCCAAATCTCCAGTTTAGAATTTACAAAGATACTAAGTCAGCTGAAGTTATCTCATTTGAACAACACAGGAAATTTGAATATCGTTATCCATTGTTTAATGAAAAGCTTTTTCAACCTGATGAAAAATCGCAAGCTAACCGTTATTTAGGCGAGCTTTTGGAGCATTTTATGAAAAGAGGGTATTCGTTGAACCAGCTAGAATTCTCCTAAAAGCCGTTAAGTTGTTTTAGCAGTGTTTTCTCATAAGTATTTAATCACGAATTTTTTTTCGGTGGACTAGATCTAATCGGGCTAGTTCTAAGTCAAACTGATTGCCTAGCGCTTGAAGCCTAAGGAAAAAAATGAAAGACAGTTACAGCGCAGATGCTATTGAGGTCTTAGAAGGTCTTGATCCCGTAAAAAAAAGACCAGGAATGTACACAGATACGTCAAGACCTAATCATCTCGCCCAGGAAGTAATAGATAACAGTGTTGACGAAGCTTTAGCCGGTTTCGCGTCCGAAATACGAGTCACTTTAAGAAAAGATGGCTCGATCTCGGTCAGTGACAATGGACGAGGTATGCCTGTCGATATTCATAAAAAAGAGAAGATATCTGGAGTCGAGTTAATTCTAGAGCGCCTCCATTCGGGGGCAAAGTTTAGCAGTGACAGTTATAAATATTCTGGTGGATTGCACGGCGTAGGTGTATCAGTTGTTAATGCACTTTCTAAATCTTTTGAAGTTTTTATTAAGCGTGATGGTAAGCTTCACCATATTTCATATCGGGGTGGGAAAAAATATAGCAATTTATCAATAAAAGATAATGTTGGAAAAAGAAATACAGGAACTTTGATTAATTTTCTCCCGGATCCTTCTTATTTTGATTCTTCAAAATTCTCGGTGGTCAGATTAAAACACTTACTTAGAGCGAAAGCAGTTTTATGTTTAGGTTTGACGGTTGTTTTTGAAGACGAGACAGCTTCGAACAAAAACGAGAGTAAGTATGATTGGTATTATGAAGATGGATTGAAAAGTTATTTGTCTTTGGAGCTTTCAGACAAAGATCTTGTTTTGGCAAATCCTTTTTACGGCAGTGCAGAGGGGGAAGGAGAAGAGGCGGAGTGGGCAGTTCAATGGCAAACACAAAATGATGAGGCTCTTTCTGAAAGTTACGTAAATCTGATCCCCACTAGTCAAGGAGGCACACATGTGAATGGGCTCAGAACTGGGCTTGTAGATGCGTTGCGTGAGTTTTGCGAATTTAGAAATTTACTTGCGCGAGGAATAAAAATCGCGCCTGAGGATGTTTGGAAAAATTGTAACTTTGTACTCTCAGTTAAAATGGTTGATCCTCAGTTTGCCGGCCAGACAAAGGAGCGGCTTAATAGTAGACAGGCCTTCGCATTTGTTTCGGGAGCGGTCAAGGACTATTTCTCTCTCTGGTTGAATCAGAATACCGAAGAAGCCGAAGCTATTGCTGCTTTAGCCATTGAAAATGCTCAAGATAGAATTAAGGCTGGAAAAAAGGTTGTAAGAAAAAAAGCCGTGACAGGCCCTGCTTTGCCAGGAAAATTGGCTGACTGTGCTTGCGTTGATCCTTCCCGAGGGGAACTTTTCCTGGTTGAAGGCGAATCCGCAGGTGGGTCTGCGAAGCAGGCGAGGGATCGGGAAACCCAAGCGATAATGCCTCTAAAAGGAAAGATATTAAACACTTGGGAGGTTGAAACTGGTTCGATCCTGGCGTCTAGTGAGGTCAATGACATATCTATTGCGCTTGGTATCGATCCTGGGTCCGAAGACCTTTCGGATCTAAGGTATGGAAAAATCTGTATACTCGCCGATGCCGATTCGGATGGGTTACACATTGCAAGTCTCTTGATAGCTTTATTTGTAAAACATTTTCCTATTCTGGTTAAAGCCGGGCATGTCTATGTAGCGATGCCTCCTCTTTACAGAATTGATCATGGGAAAGAGGTTTACTATGCGTTGGATGATCTTGAGAGGGACCACTTTGTTCAGAAATTGGAAAAAGAAAATAAGAATACCAAAGTAGTTGTTCAGCGTTTTAAAGGCTTGGGGGAGATGAACCCATCCCAGCTTCGGGAGACAGCTATGGCTCCGGGAACAAGGCGACTGATCCAACTAGAGCTCGAAAAATCGAAGACTACAGACGAGCTCTTAGACATGCTCTTGTCAAAAAAAAGGTCAAACGATAGGAGAGAATGGCTTGAGAAGAAAGGTAATTTAGCTGAGCTCTAATGTATTAAAAGATGAAGAAAGGAAAAAATGGACATAGAGACTGAGAAAATATCGATAGCTGAATATACTGAAGAGGCTTACTTAAACTACGCGATGTATGTAATAAACGATCGTGCTCTGCCATTTATCGGTGACGGATTGAAGCCGGTGCAAAGACGAATCATCCACGCAATGAACGCTCTTCGGCTTTCCCCTGATTCAAAGTTCTCCAAGTCTGCTAGAACTATTGGAGAAGTCATTGGGAAATTTCATCCCCATGGCGACAGTGCGTGTTACGAAGCGATGGTTTTAATGGCCCAGACTTTTTCTTACCGTTACCCACTTGTGGATGGACAAGGTAACTGGGGCTCGCCTGATGACCCAAAATCGTACGCTGCAATGAGGTATACCGAATCAAAGTTAACTTTTTACTCCAGAATTTTGCTCGAAGAATTACATCAAGGGACCGTTGAATGGATCCCTAATTTTGACGGCACAATCGAAGAGCCAGTTCACTTGCCAGCTCGACTGCCTAATGTCCTGCTAAATGGGGGTATGGGGATTGCGGTTGGTATGACAACAGATATACCTCCCCACAATCTAAATGAAATTGTTAGCGCATGCATCTACATTTTAGATCATCCCAAAGCCGAATTAGATCAGGTCTTAGAATTTGTGGTCGGTCCCGATTTTCCAAGTGGCGCCGACATAGTCTCAAGCAAACAAGAAATTAAAGACGTATACGAAACTGGTCGCGGCACAATAAAGGCTCGCGCAGTATACGAACCTGACAGAGGAGAAATCGTTATTACCGCCCTTCCTTACCAAGTGTCGGGGTCAAAAATTTTAGAGCAGATTGCTAATCAAATGAGGGCAAAAAAATTGCCGATGGTAGTGGATGTTCGCGATGAGTCAGATCACGAATATCCGACAAGGATAGTAGTAGCTCTAAAATCTAGTCGGGTAGACCCCGAGGGGGTTATGAGTCATTTGTTCGCGACGACTGATTTAGAAAAAAATCATAGAGTTAATTTGAATACAATCGGCTTAAATGGAAAGCCTAAAGTCATGGGCTTAGTCGGGTTATTGAAAGAATGGCTGCGGTTTCGAGCAGACACGGTAACTTTGAGGTTGAAGTATAGACTGGATAAGATACTTGAGAGGCTTCATATTTTAGAAGGACTTTTAGTTGCGTATTTGAACTTAGATTTAGTAATAGAAATTATCAGAAACGAAGAAAGCCCTAAATCAAAGCTGATCACTGATTTAAAATTATCTGTCGAGCAAGCCGAGGCAATTCTAAATTTAAGGCTAAGACAATTAGGGAAGCTGGAAGAAGAGAAAATAACTCAGGAACAAAAAAGCTTAGAACAAGAAAAAAAAGGAATAGAAAAAACCCTTAAAGCTAAAGCCCGTTTAAAAATTTTAATAAAAAAAGAACTCGAAGAAGACAAGCAAATCCATGGTGGACCACGCTTGTCTGATTTAGTAGAGAGAGAGGAATCTAGAGCTTTCCAAGAAAAAGAAATTCTCCTGTCGGAACCGGTAACTGTAGTGCTCTCAGAGCAAGGCTGGGTCCGTTCCGCAAAAGGCCATGACGTAACTCCAATAGATCTAAGTTATCGAGCTGGCGATGGACTCCTGCAATCTGAAAAGTGCAAAACCGAACAAGACGTTGTTTTCTTTGATTCCGTCGGCAGAAGCTATACTGCGGCAATTCATGGATTGCCTTCTGCGAGAGGTCAAGGCGAGCCTTTAACGGGTAGATTTAATCCGCCGGTTGGAGCTGTCTTTAGAGGATTTGCGGTAGGAGAAAATGATTCAAAATTTTTATTATCTTCAGATAGTGGGTATGGATTCTTGGCAAATTTGAGTGATCTCAAATCAAAAAATAAAAACGGCAAAGCCATTATGAAAGTTATTGCTAATTCTTTAGTTAATCAACCTCAGCTAGTAGAAAACCAGGATAATGATTTGATAGGTGCTTTTAGTAGCCAGGGACGATTATTAATTTTTGACTTGAGCGAGCTCCCTTTGTTGGGAAGGGGGAAAGGCGTCAAAATAATGAATATACCTCGGTCTAATATAGATAGTCGAGATGAAGTCATGTCATTTGTAAGAGTTTTTTCACCGGAGTCCAATGTCGTAGTAGTTTCAGGAAAAAGAACATTGAATTTATCTCCGAAAGATTTAATCCATTTTAAAAGTGACAGAGCCCGAAGAGGCCTCAAGTTGCCTAGAGGCTTCCAAAAAGTCGACGATGTCTTAGTAAAAGCATCTGGGAAGACGAGTTAGTCTTCTAAGATTAATTTGGATGAAATTTCTTCAATAGATAAGTCGTCTTTCATCTCGAGAACTGAATAAATAGATTCTGAATCAAAAAGCGCATGACGAAATGGCTGTAATACTAAATCCTCGATATTTGGTTCAACTGAACTATCTAGTAATAATCGATCGGCAGCAATTAGGGCTAAGTAGCTAGTAGATTTTCGTCCTTCCAGATCGTCCTCACCGACCGCCGATATGGCGCCTCCAAAAGAGATACTTTTATCAAGTTTTGAAATGATAGATTTTATTAACAACCCTGTTCTAGCAGCATCATAGGTAGCGTTGTCGCCGGTGAAAGATATAAGAATTTCTTCTTTCATAGTTTGTTCCACTCTGCCTTGGTAAGTTTGCGCCGCTAGATAGAAGTTTTGAAAATATCGTTCCATGTAGTGAGCTGGCTTAATCCTAATTACTAAAATACATACGGCTTTTTTTTGTTCTGTATTCTCCGAGTTTTTTTGTTTGTTCGATGAACTCCCGCCCCCAGAATCTAGCCACCCCGTAATTGACGATGAAAAAAACCATATAAATATTGCGTAAATTGATAGGATTAGGAATATTTGTCCCGCTAGGGAGTTGCTTAGGCTTTCGGAACCTTTAAGGCCGATCGTTAACGACCCCTCCTCGCTATCATCAAATGTAACTTGATAGAAATATATTGATTCTGACCCAGATTTCTTTCCAACTTCTATTATTTTTCCCTTCCCTAATGAAATATCAATGAAAGCGATTCCTTTTTCTTCTATCAGTTGTGTGACGAGCAGATTAAGAGAAACTATATCGTCAGCTATCACATGCTTCTCAATCCGCTTATAAATCTGCGCGGTGGCCAAATATGCATACTCTTTATTTATAGCCTCTAAATTTTGTTCCATTTTTTTTTCGTAGAGCGTAGCAATGATTAAGGACAAAAATATTGGAAAAAACCCCAACATCAAAAACCATCGATTAATGGGATAAGAAGTGCGAGAAGTCATGCAAGTGGTATGCTATAAAGTCTGTCTTCAAACCATTATACCGAATACTTTCCCGTTAGTCGCAGCTGACGATAGAGATTTGAGATCACATATGACTGAACTATTTTTAATTAGAATATTTGGAGATGGCGGCTCGCCAGTTACCCAGAAGGTCTCGTCAATCTTATCTGATATGGATGCAGAGATTCTAGATATAGGACATTCGGTTATACACAATAATTTATCCTTGGGTCTTTTGGTTTATTTGCCAGAAAGTCACAGAGCTACTCCTGTAAAATTGGAGCGACGATTAGGATCGGTTGCCGAGAAAATAATAATTTCTTCAGTAACCTCAGATAGTTACGAGATATGGGTGCAGAATCAAGGGGCTCCGAGATACGTTTTGACTCTCTTGGCTCGCAGCCTGAAGGCTTCTCATTTATCAGCAGTAAGCGACTTGATTGCTGGAAGCGATTTGAAAGTAGATGCTATAAAAAGACTATCAGGGAGAATCTCAAGACGATCCGATTTTGTTAGTATCAAAGCTTGTGTAGAGTTTTCAATTCGAGGAGAGCCCCAAAAGCGCTTTAGAGAAAATCTCCTCGCGGTTGGAAATGAATTTCAAATTGATGTGGCACTCCAAGAAGACGGGATTTACAGAAGGCATCGCCGGCTTATCGCATTTGATATGGACAGCACTCTAATAGCTACAGAGGTTATTGATGAGTTGGCAGACCGATTTAGTGTCGGGGAAAAAGTCAGAGCAATAACAGCTAAAGCTATGGCAGGGGAATTAGATTTTGCTGATAGCCTTCGCCGTCGAGTTGAGTTGCTTAAGGGAATGGAATCTATCGGCCTAGAGCAAGTAGCCGATAAAATTCCGTTGGCTGAAGGGGCGGAATCCCTATTTAAAACTCTTAATCACCTCGGCTATAAAACCGCCATTATTTCAGGTGGGTTTACCTTTTTTGGTAACCAGTTAAAAGAAAAACTGGGAATAGATTACGTTTTTGGAAATCAGCTTGAAATTCAGGAAGGTAGAATAACAGGCAAATTAATAGGTCAGATTATTGGAGCTGAGCAGAAGGCCGAAATTTTAGAAAATATCGCCAAAAAAGAAAATATATCATTAAAACAAACTATTGCGGTAGGAGATGGAGCAAATGATTTGCCGATGTTGTCAGTCGCTGGATTGGGAATTGCCTTCAAAGCAAAACCATTGGTTCGAAAAGTTGCAAAACATTCAATTTCTAATCTAGGACTCGATAGCTTGCTGTACCTAATGGGAATCAGGGACTTTGAAATAAATGAGGTTTAATAAAAAAATGTCTTTTTTGAGTCCAGTCCCGGAATTTCTTGAGCAAGACGTGGGACTAAATAGCCAGGTAAGTGCCCCTTTAGATCTTCGATTATTTTCATGCCTTCGGATGCTGAGACAAAGAAATGTGAAGTTCCCTTTATTGGATCAAGTAGGTGCAGGTAATAAGGTAAAATTCCTGCCTCGAAAAGTTTTTCCGAAAGCGAAGTTAAGACTTTTGAGCTGTTATTAACACCTTTTAGAAGAACGCTTTGATTCAACAGCACAGTGTTATTGAGTTTTATTTTCGTTATGTATTTGCGAACCTCATCATTTAATTCATTTGGGTGATTTAGGTGAAAAACAAACACTAATTTTTTCCTAGATTTTTTTACCCACGATATTAATCTTGGGTTAATACGATTAGGTATGACAACTGGTAACCTGGTGTGAATCCTAATTGTATTTATGTGTTTTATTTCATTTAGGCGTAGGATTAAATTTTCAAGAAATTTATCAGGTAGTATTAAAGGGTCTCCGCCGCTGAAAATTATCTCTCGTAGAGTTTTGTCCAAACTCACATGTTCTAGTAAATCCTGCCATTTTTGTTGATCTAACCTTGACTGATCATATGGAAAGTGACGCCTGAAGCAGTAACGACAATTTATGCCGCATGCTGCTGCTGCAACTATTAGAGCTCTGCGGCGATACTTTTGTATTAGCCCTTTCGGAAGGTTTGTTGGTTTTTGTTCTTGAAGAGGATCCAAAATGTATCCGGAAACCTCTGTCTCCTCTTCGACTTTTGGGAGTACTTGAAGTAAAAGAGGATCGTTTAAATCACCCTTCTGAATTCGATTTAGATAAGGAAAGGGTACAAGTAAGGGGAAGTCTGATTTAAAATCGCTCAATGAGATCTCAAGCTCGGTGGCTAAGCGATTGGGATCGCGAACCGCATTTTTTAAGTGCCAGTTCCAATTATGCTCAAGGAATTTAGATTTTGTTGAGACTCTCATAATTTACTCAAAAAAAGGTAATCGAATGGCTAATTATTCTACCAACGAATTCAAATCAGGTCTCAAAGTAATGCTAGAGGGAGACCCTTGTAACATAATAGAAAATGAGTTCGTCAAGCCCGGTAAGGGACAAGCTTTCAATCGGGTCAAGTTAAAGAATCTCCGGTCAGGTCGTGTTTGGGAGCGGACCTTTAAATCAGGTGAGACGCTTGAGAGCGCAGATGTAATGGAGTTTGAAATGGAATTTTTGTACAGCGATGGAACATATTGGCATTTCATGAAAACAGACGGTAGTTTTGAGCAAGTAGCTAGCGATAAAGCGGCGCTTGACGGCAGTGAAATTTGGCTAAATGAGACAGACAGAGTGACAGTTACTCTTTGGAATGACAACCCCATTTTAGTCACTCCACCTAATTTCGTTGAGTTAGCTGTTATTGAGACGGACCCTGGTCTTAAAGGAGACACTGCTAGTGGTGGATCTAAACCTGCGACTTTAAAGACTGGAGCTGTCATAAAAGTCCCACTTTTTGTAAACATTGGCGAGGTTGTTCGTGTTGATACTAGAACGGGTGAATATCAGGGTAGAGTTAAGCAATAGTTGCCGAAAGTGATAAGGAGAGATTTTTTTGGATCTTTTATTTCGCTCAGAGATTTTAAAAGCGATAAGGAAATATTTTTATTCTACCTCCGTCATCGAAGTTGTCACTCCAGTCATTCAAAAATTTGCTTCAAGCGAGGTTTTTATTGAGAGTATCGAAGTAAAAAATTACGGTTACTTGCATACTTCGCCCGAGCATGCCATGAAACATTTACTCTCTAAATATAAAGATTCAATTTTTCAGATATGCCCTGTTTTCCGTGCGAACGAAATTGGTTCATTTCACAAGGAAGAGTTTCAGATGCTTGAATGGTATCGTAGTTCTTTCGATTTAACGAAATTGCTTGAAGAAACTGAAAAGCTCTTAAGATTTGTTTTAAAAGAGATTGCTGCTAATTTTGATTGTGCTCATCTGCTTTTCCCTTTTCAAAAGATTTCTTATAAATCTCTATTTCTTAATACTTTTTCGGAAAATCCGCACACTGTTTCGTTAAAGAAGCTTTCTCAGCTATCCAAAAGCCTTAACATGCCGAACATAAATCATTCTCGTTCAGAGTATCTTGATTTTCTTTTTGCCTTAAAAATTCAACCAAAAATCATGGCTCCGACCTTTGTATTTGATTATCCGCTGTGTCAGGCTGCTCAAGCCGAGATCTCCTTTGATGACGAAGGCGAAATGGTGGCGAACAGATTTGAACTTTTTATTGAGGGGGTGGAGTTGGCAAATGCATATCAGGAACTGCGAGATTCTGGTGAGCTACTTACTAGATTTAATGATAATAACGCAATTCGGCGACTTCATGGGAAAAAAGAGGTGCCGGTTGACTATCAACTGCTTGAATCTTTACCTTTAATGCCCAAATGTGCAGGTGCTTCTCTAGGAATTGATAGATTAATGAAGATAATTTCTGGCAGTCCAGATATTAATAAATTCTACGATACTGATTGACCGTAAAATGCCTTTTCATTCTTTTTTAGCTTAAAGTCAAATCGTTTTGAGAGAAGTAAAATTACCGTTGATCCCATTTCAAACAACCCTATTTCGTCGCCTTTATTTAAATAGTAATTCAGTTTTTCTTCTTTATAAATCCTTGGTTCGAAGGCGGCTTTCCGCCAGAAGGGTTTGATGCCAGCAACTATCGCTGCTCCCACCATTGTAACTATCATGTCTCCCTGTTCTGTTTCGAAATAGAAAACAAGACGCTCATTTTTAGCGTAAAGCCCTGGAATTTCTGCAACTGTTTTTGGATTCACGGAGAAAAGTGCTCCCGGGATATAAGTGGCCGCTGTTAGTCTTCCGTCAGTTGGCATGTGAACACGATGATAATCACTTGGCGCAAGATAAACTGTTAAGTGTGACCCTTTTGAAAAATGCTCTAAACTACTTCTCCCAACGAGATCCTCAATAGAAAAAGAGTGTCCCTTTGCCTCAAGTTCCAAGTTTTCACGTATATCACCATAGTCAGCGATCAAGCCGTCACAAGGAAAACATAGACCCGACGAAATAGGACGGCACTCCGGTTTAAGCTTTCTGCTGAAAAAGTCGTTAAAGGTTTTATATTCTTCCTTTGTATTTTTTGCTTCTGAAAGATTTACCTCGTACAACGAACAGAAAATCGAAATCAAGAATTTTTTAATGACGACTACTTCACTTTTACAGAATATCCCTATTATTCGACTTAGACTATGCTTAGGTAAAATCTTTTGAAAAATTCCGGTCATAAATTATGGTAAGCAGTTATCGAAATAAACGTTTTTTAAGGTACCATATGAAGGGAAAAAAATCGTTGAGTTCTTTATGATATTGTCCCCTAAAATGAGAGAGAAAAACCTAGTTTGGATTGATTTAGAGATGACGGGTCTTGATCCCATGAGAGACAAGATTCTAGAAATAGCGACGTTGGTTACCGATTCAAATCTAAACATATTGAAAGAAGCCCCCACTTTTTTTATTTCTCAACCCCAATCGATTATTGATACCATGGATGAGTGGAATTCAAAACATCACTCAGACTCTGGATTGCTTGATTTAATTCGAACGAAAGGCGTGCATGAGGAATATGCTGAGGCTAAAGTTATAGAGGCGATCTCCCCTTACATAAATCTAGGAGTTTCTCCTCTTTGTGGCAACAGTATTTGGCAAGATCGAAGGTTTCTCGAGAGGTATATGCCAAAGCTAAATAAGGTTTTCCATTACAGAAACGTGGATGTAAGCTCGATTAAAGAGTTAGTTCGTAGATGGTCTCCTGAAATTGCCATGAAGTTAAAAAAAAATGGAGCGCATAGAGCACTTGAAGATATAAAAGAATCAATAACGGAGCTTAGATACTATCGAGACAATTGCTTTAAGTTGGATCGTTAGAATGCTGGTCCAGTGCCCAGTTAATATGTTCGTCTACTAAGCTTGATAAGCCTTTTTTTTGCAAAAGAACATTCGCGGTTTTCGAACCTTTCTCGGCATTCCCTAAAGCAACCGCGATGTTTCTAAGCCACCCGTCATATCCAGCACGCCTGATAGCCGAACCTGCAGTTTTTTGATTGAAATCCTCCTTGCTCCATAGAAAAAGCTTTTCGAGATCCTCGTTGTCCAGACCGTGGCGGGGTTTAAAATCGGTTTCCAAGTTATGTTTTGCATAACGATTCCAAGGGCAAACAATTTGACAATCATCGCAGCCGAAGATTCGATTACCTAAGGGCTTACGATATTTCTCTGGAATAGCTCCACGATTTTCAATGGTCAGATAAGAGATACATCTTTTCGCATCCAAAGTATAAGGACCCAGGATCGCTTGGGTGGGACAAGTTTTAATGCAGGCTTGACACTTCCCGCAAAGGTTAGGTTGCTCTTTGCCTTTTTCCGCCAACGGAAGGTTAGTCAGGATTTCTCCAAGAAAGAAATACGATCCTGAGTTTTTGTTAATTAACAAGGTATTTTTTCCGATCCAACCCAGTCCAGCCTTTTCGGCAACGGCTTTTTCTAAAAGCGGCGCACTATCTGTAATTAGACGAGATTCAAATCCACCAAAATTTTTCTCCTCGCAAAAAAGCTTAATTTTTTTTTCTAACAATTTTAGTTTGGTTCTTATTGTTCGATGGTAGTCTCTTCCCTGCGCATATTTTGATATAAAGCCCTTGGAGCGATCTTTTAGAATTCTTTTTGATGCTGGTTCTTTCTCAAGATAGTTTATTCTCACAGAAATTATTGATTTTGTGCCTGACTTAAGTCTACCCGGGGTCCAACGCATATTTCCGTATTTAGCCATGTATTTCATGTCTGCGTTCAAGCCAGCTTTTAACCAGTCTTGAAGCCTCTTACCATGATCTTCGAGCTTCGTGTCCGAGAACCCCACTTGGCAAAAACCGAGTTGCTCAGCCCATTCATGAATTTTCTCTCTTAATTCTCTTAACTCTGATTGTCCCATAAACCAAGTTTATCGGTTAGCTTGAGGTATAATCTACTCTCTAAATTTCGCCTGTACTACAAATGAGAAAGATTTACCTAGCAGATCAAGTTAAAGACCTCGATAAATTAGCGATCTTTGAACAAAAGATTACAAGTATTTCGTTAATAAAGAGAGCGGCAATGGCTGCTCGAGATTTATTACTTCATCGCTGGCCAGAAGTTAAGGAAGTTGGAATAGTTTGTGGATCAGGAAATAATGGAGCTGACGGATTTCTTTTAGGCGCGCTGTTGGCAGACCGCGGAATTCGGGTCACTATTCATTCGCCAGCCTTATCCCTGAAAAAAAATTCTGAGTCTGAAATTGCATCAAGGCTTTGTTTTGATCGCAAGATAAAGATGACCAGCCTTGAGGAAACCTTGGAAAAATCTGAGCTCATTGTGGATGCGCTTTTAGGCACCGGGCTTTCGAGGGAAATTGAGGGGAAGCACCTTGAAGTTGTTAGAAAAGTTAATCAAAGCAATAAACCTGTTGTAGCAATCGATATCCCTTCGGGCCTATGCTCCGACACCGGCAGGAAAAGAGGAGCCTGTGTTAGGGCAAATTTAACTATTACTTTTATCGGAGAGAAGGTCGGATTGTATACCGGAGATGGTCCTGCCTTTGTTGGGGAGATAATATTTAAAAACTTGGATGTGCCAGTGGGTATTTACTCAAAAGTCAAACACGCCGCAAGAATGCTGGAACTCGGGTCGGAGAAATTGAAAGTGCCTACAAGAAAGGCAAACTCCCATAAGGGATCTCACGGACATGTGTTGATCGTTGGCGGAGATGAGGGAATGGGAGGAGCGGCTATTATGGCGGCGGAGGCCGCCTTGTATTCAGGTGCAGGGTTAGTTTCACTCTTAACTCATCCGACAAATGTTTCGGCAGCTCTTAGCAGAAAGCCTGAAATCATGGTTAAAGGGCTAACTAAATCTTTAGATTTAAATCGCATGCTTCAAGTGGCAACTGCGATTGTATTAGGTCCCGGGTTGGGTACTGGCAAATGGGGGCTTGAGATCTTCCGTAAAATAATAAAGGTAAATAAGCCGCTGGTATTAGATGCCGATGGCCTGAATTGTCTTGCATCTCATCGGCATGTCCGAGACAACTGGGTTTTGACTCCACATCCTGGCGAGGGCAAGAGACTCTTAGAAAAGGATTGTCAAGCGGATCGAATCAATTCTGTAATTGAGTTATCCCAATACTATCGTGCAATAACGGTTTTAAAAGGTCCTGGAACTTTAATATCTAATGATAAGGGCGAAGTGGGTTTGTGTCCGTACGGAAATGCAGGGATGGCAGCTGGAGGAATGGGAGATATCCTTTCTGGAGTCATTGGATCGTTAATAGCGCAGGGAATTCCTAACTTTGAATCTGCGAAGCTCGGAGTTGTATTGCACTCATTCGCGGCTGATGAAATTGCGCGAAGACAAGGTAAAATAGGCCTTCTTGCAACCGATTTGTTGCCTGAAATACGGAGGTTGTTAAACAGTTGATAGTTTATCCGACTAATTCCGAATCTGAGACGGTGGCATTCGGCAAGTTTCTTGGAGAGTGTATTCGTCCTTTTTTTTCCGAAGGGGTTATCGTCTTTTTAAATGGAGAGCTGGGCGCTGGTAAAACTACCCTCTGTAGGGGCGTGCTCAGAGATTTTAATTATTTTGGAGCGGTAAAGAGTCCTACCTATACGCTGGTTGAGCCTTATCAAATCGATATCGGCTGCATCAATCATTTTGATTTTTTTAGAATCGAGCATCCGGATGAGTTAGATTATATTGGCTTAGAAGAATATTTCTCAGCAGACACATTGTCCTTAATAGAGTGGCCTGATAGAGGTAAAGGGAGTTTGCCTAAGAATGATTTAACTATTTCAGTGGATTTTCACAACGAAAAACGGGTTATACAGATGAACGCTAATTCAGGTCTAGGAGAAAAGGTCTGCTCGAAGGTGAAGAGAATTGCGTAATAGTTTGCTTATCCTCTTTTCTTGTTTTCTTGTTTCTTTTGGGTGCTATGCAGACAGGGTAATAGTTAAAGAAATAAGGCTTTGGTCTGATCCGGAAAAGACAAGGTTTGTGTTTGACCTTTCAGGCCCTCCTGACTATGAGGCTTTTCCCGTGTCTAATCCCGATAGATACGTAGTGGACATTAAGAATTCCGATTTTGAAAAAAATCTAAAACTACCGGTTTTAAAAAAGTCTCCTGTCTCAAAAATAAGAAAAGCTAAAAAAGATGATAATACTAATGTTCGTATTGTCTTCGATCTTAATGCCAAGGTCAGCCCCAAGAACTTTGTTCTTACTCCGTTCAATCAGTACGGAAATAGATTAGTCGTAGATTTATATAATTCTCAAAGAATGGAAGCAACGAAAATCAAAGTTGCTGTCAAAGAGTCGTCGAGCAATATGAGAGATGCGATCATAGCAATTGATGCTGGCCATGGCGGTGAAGATCCCGGTGCTATAGGGCCTAGAAACCAGCTTGAAAAAAATGTTGTGCTGTCTATTTCAAAAAAATTGGCGGAGTTTGTGGATGACGAGCCTGGTTTTCGGTCGAAGTTGATTCGGAAAGGCGATTACTATGTAGGTCTTCGCAAGAGAATCGAAATCGCTCGAGAAAATAAAGCGGATATTCTTCTGTCTTTGCATGCAGATGCTTTTAAAACAGCTAACGTTAGAGGCGCTTCCGTATTCGCTATTTCTGATAGGGGTTCAACTAGTGAGGAGGCAAGATGGTTAGCTGAGAATCAAAATCAAACTGATTTAATTGGAGGTATGGGCGAGTACGTCAAAATTGACACAAAATCAGAACCCCTTGTGCGAAATGTGCTTTTAGATCTTGCATTTGGATATAGTCAGAGAGAGAGTCTTGAGATGGGCGCTCAAGTCTTAAAGGAGCTGAAAAAAGTTACTAAGCTTCATAAGGAAAAGGTCGAGCAAGCGGGGTTTATGGTTTTGAAAGCTCCTGAAGTCCCAAGCATATTGGTAGAGGTGGGCTTTATATCAAATCCCAAAGAGGCCTATAATTTATCTGACGCCAGGCATCAGAGAAAGATTGCCAAGTCCATCTTTCGTGGGGTAAAAAATTATATCTATGATAGACCGCCTGACGGCTCTTATGTTGCTTGGCTCAAAGAAGGGAGTCGTGATGTGCGCGTTCATGTTATAGAGAAGGGGGACACGCTTTCAGAATTATCGCTTCGATACAGAGTTAGTTTGGAGGCGATTAAGAAATTCAACAGTGTGAGGGGCGACACCATTAAAATCGGACAAAAACTTAGGATTCCTGCGAGTTAAATCAATGAATGAAGAAATTCGCGAGAAAAAAATACGTCAGCTCTCGAGAGAAACATATAACCTTATATCTGCGGGCGAAATTGTTGATCGACCATCTTCAGTGCTAAAAGAATTAATTGAAAATTCTTTAGACGCTGGAGCATCAAGGATCGATATTGAAATAGAGTCTGGTGGGAAGCATCTTTTACGCGTCAGAGACGATGGTGAGGGCATTAATCGCGACGATTTGCATCTAGCTCTTGCCAGCCATGCAACCAGTAAAATTCGAGATCATGATGATCTTCGATCATTAAGAACGCTTGGCTTTCGAGGAGAGGCGCTCGCAAGTATTTCCGCTGTTTCTCGTTTTGCTTTAATTAGTAATATTCATGAGGAGCCGGCTGAAGGTGTTTCTGTAAAAATCAATCAGGTCGCCAAGAACGAGCTCTTTATAGAGCCCAGTCCTCATTATAGAGGTACCACCGTAGAGGTCCGCGATCTCTTTTTTAATACCCCTGCTAGGAAGAAATTTCTGCGCACTGAGCGTACCGAGTTTCAAAAGTTAGAAGAAGTTATTCGAAGGTTGGCTTTAGCAAGCCCGTCCGTCAGTTTTTCAGTATTGCATAACGGAAAAGTAGTTCGAGATTTTCCGGAAGGCAATTCTATTGATCGAATTGGGGTCGTCTTTGGCGGCAGTTTTTATAGTAACTGTATAGAAATCGAAGAAGATCGTGCTGAGATGAGAGCTAGAGGCTGGATTGGGTTACCGACGTTTACCAGAGGGCAACCCGATCAGCAATTCATTTTTATTAATGGCCGGTTTGTTCGTGACAAAATGCTCAATCATGCCATTCGTCTTGGCTATTCTGATGTGATTTATCATGGTAGAAACCCAGTTTTCGCAATTTTTCTGGATATTGATCCAGAATTAGTGGACGTAAATGTTCATCCATCAAAAAACGAGGTTCGTTTTAGAAATTCTCGAGATGCCCATGCTTTCCTTAAGTACTCCGTCTCTAAGGCTATAGAGGGAATAAGCGTAGGAGAAACAATTTCTCGCGGTCTTCCGCACAGGATTACAAGCCCGGACGCTGTTCCTATGCAGTTTGATTTTGGTCGAGTTAATAACGGGCAGGGCTCGAGAGAGGATATAGGTGCCGCTTCTCAGAACAACGGATCCGGTAAAGGAGTTGACGTTTCAAAGTCGGAACCTCTTGGTTATGCGATTGGTCAAATTCATGGGATCTACATCTTGAGTCAAACGGCAGAAGGTATAGTCATAGTGGATACTCATGCAGCTCATGAAAGAATCACCTATGAGCGGATGAAAAAATCTTTCGCTGAAGATCGAGTAAAAAGTCAGCCATTGCTTGTTCCGCACTCGATCCCAGTTTCTGAAGCGGAAGCCAACTTAGTAGAAGATATCTCCTCAGATCTTCAGAAACTTGGTTTATCTATTCGAAGAACCGGTCCTGAATCCGTTTTGGTTCAGGCGATTCCTGCGATTCTATCAAAGACTAATGTTGAACAGCTCGTGAAAGATCTTTTTAGCGAAATAACAGAATTCGAAAGTTCAAAGATAATAGAAGAGTATCAAGATGAGGTAATTTCGAGCATGGCTTGCCATTTCTCCATAAGGGCAAATAGATTCTTAACAATTGCTGAAATGAATGCTTTATTGAGAGACATTGAAGAAACGGAGAGGTCCGGGCAATGTAATCATGGTAGACCAACTTGGCATCATATTACTCTAGACGAACTTGACACAATGTTTCTTAGGGGTCGCTAGCTTATATGGACGCCTTAGTTATTACTGGCCCTACGGCCAGCGGTAAAAGTGATCTGTCTTTTAAACTTGCGGAACTATTAAATGGGGAGATTATAAGCGCCGATTCCGCGCAAGTTTATAGAGGACTAGATATCGGGACAGCCAAGCCTGAAAGAATTATTCAAGATAAGTTAAAACATCATCTGCTAGATATTAGAGACCCCAGCGAGATCTATACTGTCGCCGATTTTCGGAGCGATGCATTGAGAATTATCTCCGAAATAAAGAGCAGGGGTAAAGTGCCCATTATCTCTGGAGGCACGA
Organism: uncultured OM182 clade bacterium; assembly: GCA_902567095.1. Lineage (GTDB taxonomy): Bacteria > Pseudomonadota > Gammaproteobacteria > Pseudomonadales > Azotimanducaceae > UBA9659. Next base: position 2,702 of record CACFLG010000014.1, on the reverse strand, counting down.
TGCTTTATCTAAAAGCGCTCAGGGAAGGGTTAGCAGATTTGCCAGCTGCAAATCCCGCTGTTCGAGAAAGTATTGAATTAGATGCAACAAAACATGGCTGGACGAAACTTCATTCGGATTTGAAGATCATTGATCCGAAGTCAGCCCAAAGAATTAAGTCAAATGATTCGCAACGCCTGCAAAGGGCCTTAGAGGTGTATAGATTAACTGGCATCCCTTTGTCTGAGCATTTTTTCAAAGCAAAAGCTTCTTGTTCCCTGAAATTAGTAGAGATAGCAATCTTCCCGGCGGATAGAGAAAAACTCCATAAGAAGATAGAACAAAGATTCAAAAAGATGCTCGAAAAAGGATTTGTTGAAGAGGTTCTCCGGCTGAAGAAGAGAAAGGACCTTACCGAAGATCTCCCAGCGTTAAAATCTGTAGGTTATAGGCAAATTTGGCATTATTTGAATAATAGGTTTGATAGGGAAACCATGGTTGAAAGAGTTCTGGCGGCCACGAGGCAGTTAGCTAAAAGACAATTCACTTGGCTTAGAGGATCTAAAAGTATCAGGTTTGTGGAGAACCCCGATGCCAAGCTAATCCTCGAGATGCTTCCCAACGGAACAATCTAGGAAAAACACTTTAAGAGGGAAAAGCAAAATCTTTTTCCTAAAAGGAGGACATGATCGTCCTTATTTGAGAAGATAGACCCGAGGGTACATTGGCATTCGGTAATATCAGGAGAAAAAAATGTCTAAAGGGCAATCTTTACAAGAGCCTTTTTTAAATGCGTTGCGAAAGGATAAAGTACCCGTTTCAATTTTTTTAGTGAATGGCATAAAACTTCAAGGGCAAATCGAATCCTTTGATCAATTTGTCATCGTGTTGCGTGATTCGGTTAATCAAATGATTTATAAATCGGCTATTTCAACAGTAGTTCCATCACGGTCAGTTAAGATTGTTGCAGAGGACATCCAGTAATATTGTTATTTGAGCGCCCCCAAGATGGTTCTTCTACTGCAATAATCGTTCATTCAAACTCCAGTCCTATCTCAGAAGATCCAAGTGAGTTCAAAGAGTTGGTTTGCTCGGCCGGCTTTTTTCCTGTTTTGGAGTTGCGTAATAATAGAAAGTATCCGGAACCAAAATTTTTTCTTGGAAAAGGAAAAGTTGATGAAATAAAGGCTTGTTTGAAACAAACAAAAGCAGATTTGGTCGTGCTAGAGGATCCGCTAAGCCCAAGTCAAGAGAGAAATCTGGAGCAATTTTTAAAGAGGAAAATTATTGATCGTAAAGGGCTCATCCTAGATATTTTTGCAAAGAGAGCAAGGACCCATGAAGGCAAATTGCAAGTAGAGTTGGCTAAGCTAAAACATGAGTCTACAAGGCTAGTAGGTGGTTGGACACACCTTGACCGTCAGCGAAGAGGGTATGGAAATTCTGCAATATCTGGCTCAGGTTTGGGAGGAGTGGGAGAAACACAGTTAGAAGCAGATCAGAGAATCATCGGTTCTCGGATTAAAAGACTCTCCCGCCAATTAGAAAAGATTATTTCTCAAAGAAGACAAAATCGTCGTTTTAGAGCTAAGTCAGGTATAAAGCTCGTTGCGCTAGTGGGATACACCAATGCTGGAAAGTCCACCCTCTTTAATATGCTTTGCGACCAATCTGTTTTTGCGAAAGATCAGCTATTCGCTACGCTAGACACGACGATCCGGAGAATTAGTTTACCGTTTGTCGGGGAATCTTTACTGGTGGATACAGTAGGGTTTATTAACTCATTGCCCCCAGAGCTAGTAGCAGCTTTTAAAGCTACACTTGAAGAGCTTAACAATGCGGATCTGCTTCTTCACGTAGTAGATGCTCATGGTTCAGAAAAAAAGCAGAAAATCGAGGATGTAAATTCTATACTCCATGACCTAGGAGCTTCCGAGATACCGCAGCTAATGGTTTACAACAAAAGAGATCTAGGAAATAAACCTTACAAAACGCAGACAGACACCTTTGGGACTCTAGATCAAGTCTGGGTTTCAAGTCTGAACGAATTAGATAGAGAAAATCTGATTGAGGTTATTGCAGAAAGACTCTCGGATAAGCTAATCGTTAAAAAATTTCGATTCTTACCATGCCAGGGGAAGGAAAGGTCCGATTTGTATCGTTCTTCATCAGTGCTGGAAGAGATTTTCCTTGAGGATGGGTCCTGTGAGTTAGTTGTCAAAGGAGAAGCAGAATTATTGTCTAGATTCGCTAATAAATCTTGAAGAGTATCGAAATTTCTATAAAAGAAGTCCTAGGAGTAGGACTTTGACATTCAAAAGTGGGAGAATGGAGTCAAAGAGTTTGGAGACTGAAAATGGCGTGGAATGAACCAGGTGGGGGAAACAGTGGAGATAAAGATCCATGGGGCAATCGCAATAACGATGGGCCGCCAGACCTAGACGAAGCGTTTAAAAAATTGAGGAACAACCTTACGCAGCTATTTGGCCAAGGCGGGAATAGCGGTAGCAGTGGAGGACCCGGACTATTAGGTGGGCTTAATAAAAGTATTTTCTCGTTGCTGTTCGTTGTAGCAATTGTCGTCTACATCATTCTAGGAGTCTATACGGTTGACCAGCAGGAGCGCGGAGTTGTGCTTAGGTTTGGCAAAAAAATAGATTCAGTTGTTTTGCCTGGCCTGCATTGGAACCCACCTCTAATTGACAGGGTCTTGATAGAAAACG
>CACFLG010000013.1 GCA_902567095.1 uncultured OM182 clade bacterium | reverse complement strand
TTATCCATAATCCAGCAATTGGAATCAGGATAGCGACTACTGGGATTCCCCAGGACATCCAAGTAAAAAAGCCAACTTCAACTCCAGTATTTTGTTGATAGATTTCTCTAAAAACTAGATTTGGAGGTGTGCCAATTGGCGTGCCGATTCCACCGATGCTGGCGGCATAGGCTATTCCAAGAAGCAACGGTGCCGCAAGTTTTTTGTCTTCTGATCTTTCTATGGTTGCTAAAGCAACCGGAAGTAACATTAAAGTTGTAGCGGTATTAGATATCCACATGCTTAGGATTGCGGCAGCGGCCATAAACCCGTACACAAGTTTTTTACTGCTCTGACCGCCAAAAAGATTTATCATAGCTACCGCCACCCGTAAGTGCGCTCCGCTCTTTGCCATAGCCGTGCTAAGAATAAACCCTCCTAAAAGTAGCAGCACCATTGGAGAGCCATATGACTGACCAATTTCCTTTGGAGTAAGAACACCAAACAGCGGGAGTAAACCTATTGGAATTAGTGAGGTTGCGGGAATTGGGATGGGTTCAAAAATCCACCAAAAGGCGCAAATAGTAGCTACGGCTCCCGCCCAGCTCGCTTCTTGGTTCCAGCCATGTCCCTGTAGACTAAAAAAAACGCTAGCGGCAGCAAACGGCCCTATCATTAGGCCAAAATTTTTTAGGGTGAAGAAAATGTGCGTATCTCTCTAAACTATGTTTTCGAAGCTACACACACTAACTTAAATTGTTATGCTTGTCAGATCATGAATGATAAGAATTTTTTTTGGTATGACTTAGAGACGACTGGTGCTGATGTTGAGCAAGATCGAGCAGTACAGTTCGCTGGAATCAGGACAGACTCGGACCTGAATCAAATTGAGGAAGGTTACGAACTTTTTTGCCGTCCCTCTTTAGAGAGATTGCCTGCGCCGCAAGCGGTTGCGATTACTAAACTTGATTACCTTGAATTAGTAAAAAAAAGCTCGCGTGAGAGCGAATTTTGCCGACTCATCTTAAAGGAGTTCACTCGGGATGGAACATGTGTCTCTGGATTTAACAATATACGATTCGACGATGAGATAATAAGACGTCTTCTTTACCGAAATCTGCGAGATCCCTACGCTAGAGAATGGCAAGGCGGCAACTGCCGATGGGACTTGATAGACCCAATGCGAGCCGCCTATGCACTGCGTCCTGATGGGATCGAATGGCCGAAAAAAGAGGATGGATCCGTAAGTTTCAGGTTAGAAGATCTGGCAAGAGCAAATAATGTCCTCCATGAAAACGCACATGATGCTTTATCCGATGTTCGAGCGACCATTGGAGTCGCTCGAGTTTTAAAGAAAGCTCAGCCTAAGCTTTTCGACTTTTCACTGACTCTAAGAAAGAAATTGAATGTTTCGAGTATTTTAGATCCGAAAAAAAGGCAGCCAGTCGTTTTAATCAGTACCAAGCTTAAAAGATGGAAGAAAAATTTGGGATTGATCGTCCCTCTGACTTATCATCCTCTGAAAGCGAATAACATCATCTGCTATGATTTAAGTTGCAACCCACATTTCATAAATGAATCTTCCGATGAATCACTTTTAGAAGATTTAAAAAGTGATTCATCCGTGTTCATAGAGATCAATATAAGTCGAGTTCCCTTTGTTGCGCCTGTTTCTGTTTTGGACAGAGAAACTATTGCCAATCAAGAGCTAGATTTGCAGTTGATTCAAGAGCGGATAGACTTCTTGAATAATGCGCCCAAGCTTTCCGAAAATATCCTGCAGATATTTTCTCAAGATAATTATCAGGTAGACCCTGACCCTGAAAATCAGTTGTATAGCGGCGGATTTTTCAACCCGAAAGACAGAGAAATGATGGATAAAATCAGTGAATCTGAGCCGAGTTCGTTGAAGTATTTCTCAGATAAATTCGACGACCCCAGACTCAAAGAAATGCTTTTCCGATATATATGTAGAAATTTCCCGCAAGTTCTGGAGGAAACTGAATTAGATCTTTGGAAGACCTTTGTTCGAGGCCGTTTAGAGAGCGGTCGCCTTATCGATAGGTACAGGGCTGAGGCTAAGCAGATAATGGAAGGGGCTGATCTTGATACTCAACAAGTGTTCAGGCAACTGCTCAAATATTATGATTATGTCGAAGGTGTGGTCCAGGAATAGTATTGACTGACCGCTAAGAAGACCCTCTTTAGAGATTATATCTGATGAAAAATACGGTGGAATTGAAAGACGTTTGCAAATCACTGGGATCCAAGGAAGTTTTTCGAGATTTAAATCTAGCTATTCCGGCTGGTGTCATTACCGCAATAGTTGGTGAGAGCGGAAGCGGAAAAACAACCTTATTGTCTTTAATTAATGGAGTGGGGTTTGCTGACTCCGGTTCCACTTATGTCTTTGGAGAACCCGTCACAAGTGAGAATTTGCTTCAAACTCAAAGAAGAATCGGATATGCAGTCCAAGGAGCCGGTCTTTTCCCCCACCTTACTGCAGAGGAAAATATATCGATAGTAGCTAGAAGTATTGGAATGAACAGTGACGTGATTAAAAAGCGTGTCAAGATGCTTCTAGAGTTAGTTCATTTAGACCAGGAATTATTAAAAAATTTTCCCCACGCTCTCTCGGGCGGGCAGCAGCAACGCGTTGGTCTTTGTCGTGCAATGATGTTGAATCCATCTCTTATTCTTCTAGACGAACCGTTTTCGTCTTTAGATCCGATTACCAGAAAGGCCTTGCATTCAGAAATAATCGAACTGCAAAAAGCGACCTCTATAACTATCGTGATAGTTACCCACGATATTTCTGAGGCTATGAAGTTAAGTCAACGGATTGTCGTGCTGAGGGACGGAGCTTTAGTTCAGGAGGATTCACCAGAAAATATTACTAGTCAACCAGCAAATCAATATGTCAACGATTTATTGGAAGCAATGTCTTGAATTTTCTGCTGTGGTTTTTCCTATTGGTCCAATTAAGTCTGGTGAGTTTTGCCTCAGACCCGATCAGGGTAGGCAGCAAGAATTTTAACGAGAGTTACGTTTTATCGGAAATTGTCGCTAGCCTTCTAGAGAGTAAAGGATTTGAGGTGGAAAGGAAGTTTGGCTTAGGAGGAACGTTAGTTTGTTATGAAGCGTTACTGGCTTCGGAGATAGATGTCTATATCGAATATACAGGAACCGTGCAACAAGCTATTCTCAAACGATCTAAATCTGGCTCTAGCCTGGATGAAATGAATGAACTTCTTGGAGAAGAAATCTCTTTGTTGCCTCCTCTGGGCTTTAATAATACTTACGCCATTGCGATAGACAAAGATTTGGCCGCTGATCTCTCTATCAAGACCATTTCAGATTTAGGGCGATTCCCACTTCTCAAAGCAGGATTTAGCTTAGAGTTTCTTAACCGTGAGGACGGGTGGCCAAACTTGGCAAAGACTTATGGTCTCTCACAGAATGTTGTTGGGATCGAGCATGGTTTGGCTTATCAAGCAATCAAAAATGGGAGCATAAAAATAACGGATGCATACTCTACTGATGGCGATTTAAAAAAGTTTGAACTCATAATCCTAGATGATGATAAGAAATTTTTCCCCGATTATCTCGCAGTTCCAATCATTAGGAATGATATTTCAGCGGAAGCTATCGAAACTCTTTCCCAGCTAAGAGGTAAAATCGATGATGAGGCCATGCGGTCTATGAATGCCAAAGCGGCAATTGAAAGACTCTCTTTCGATATGATCGCTAGAGACTTTCTCTCGATTGATGGTGAAATCAAGAAGACATATAAAGACGAAAGCTTTTGGCAAAATCTTATTAAAAACACGATTAGACACATAAAACTGACGTCCATCGCTTTGACGGCAGGGATATTTTTTGGGCTTATTTGTGGTTTTTTTGCATATAATAGTCAGCGAATCTCAGGCATCGTTCTTTATCTGTCCAGTTTGATGCAGACGGTTCCTTCAATCGCTCTTCTTGCTTTGATGATTCCCATCTTCGGTATTGGTGAGATTCCAGCTATCGTTGCGCTCTTTCTTTATTCTGTTTTACCAATAGTTAGGAACACCATCACCGGTTTACGAAGTATTGATCCTGTTTTGAAAAAAGTCGTTGTTGCAATTGGCTTAACCGAGCGTCAGCAGCTTAGTCAGGTTTTGATTCCTTTAGCGATGCCTACCATCATTGCGGGAATCAAGACGGCTGCGGTGATCAGCATTGGAACTGCAACGCTCGCAGCTTTCATTGGTGCTGGCGGTTTGGGCGAACCAATAGTAACTGGACTGGCCCTCAATGACTTGAATTTAATTTTGCAGGGCGCCGTTCCTGCGGCAATTCTTGCTATTTTAGTCGAATTTTTGTTCAGTTTATTAGAACGATTGATTTTGAAACCACATATGCGTCAAGGTCTCAATCCAAATTAAAGCTCGCTAGCGCTTCGTTGAAGTCCTCGTCCGGTCTGCAAAGATCATATTAAGAGAACTCACCACCGAAACCTATATCATTGAAAAACTCTTTAAGGCCTCGGCCCAAGTTGAAGATGTCGTGTATTCCTGCTAATTCTCTGATTGAGTGCATTCCGAAAGTCGGCACACCTAAATCTAATGTTCGGACCCCTATTTTACTGGCCGTAATCGGACCGATGGTGCTGCCGCAAGCCATATCACCTCGATTGACAAACTCTTGCAACGGAATCTCATTATTCATGCAAAGTCTTTTGAAATATCCCGCTGTTTCACTGTTCGTCGCATATCTTTGATTAGCATTATGTTTTATCGCTATTCCTTTGTTTATGATTGGCCCGTGATTTTTTTCATGTTTTTCGGGATAGTTGGGATGAACCGCGTGAGAATTATCGGTGGACACTAAGAGTGAGTGAGCGACGGTCCTAAGACGTCGTTCTGGTTCTTCAGTTATTCGATTCAAAAAGTCCAAAAGAAAGCTCCCGTCGGCCCCAACGTGGGACGCGCTTCCAACTTCCTCATGATCATTCAAAACGACGAGGCAAGAGTTGGAAGGTTCGGCTTCTAATAAAGCGGATATTGCACAAAAGCAACTCAATTGATTATCTAGTCGAGCGGCCGCTAAAAACTCGTTTCTCGCGCCCACTAGTCTCGCTTGGTTTGTGTCGTAAAAGAAAAGATCGGTATTTAAAAGAGTTTCTCCCTTTTTTAGATTTGCTGAAAAAAAATCGTCTAATTCAGGGAAGTGATGATCAGAAGAAATAATTGGGACAATATCCGTTTCAGCATTTACGGATCTGTTCTTGTTTGCTTCTCTGTCGAGGTGAATAGCAAGGCTCGGAATGAATGCCAACGGTTCTTTCGCGTCTATTATTATGCTTTCGATCTTGCCATTTTTTGTCGTCTTAGTTATCCGTCCAGCGATGCTGAGGTCTCTGTCAAACCAGGGGTTTAATAAAGCCCCACCGTAGACTTCTACGCCTAACTGGAACAAACCTTTTTTTCGTATCATAGGTAAAGGTTTTAGTTTAAGTCCCGGACTGTCTGTATGGGCTCCAACCATGCGAAGGCCGGTGTCTTCGATAGGACGTTTACCTAATTGGAAGGCGATTATGGAAGAATCGTTTCTCCTAACAAAATATTTACCGGGTTCGATGTCCCATTTTTCTACTTCTTTTAACTCAGCAAAATCTTGTTGCTGAAGAGTTTCTGCTATGTAACTTACTACATGGAAAGGGGTTGGCGATTTGTGCAAAAAGCCTAATAGCTTTTTTCTGAAATCTGATTCGTTCATACCGAGTTTCACATTATTTTTCTTCAATTCTATCAGGCTTCTGGCTTTCTGGATCAATAATTGATTAGTAAATCGGCCTTGGTATAATAGCGGTGAAGCGCTGATTTGGATTTTGCTTGCGAGCGCGTTATAAATTCAGCTAAAACTATATAAACCTGCTGAGTTAAAAACTCAGCAGGTTTTTTTTTGGGAAATAATTGATATGGGTTTTACTTCTGATATTTTGCATTCAAATCGTAAAGGAAAAGTGAGGCACGGTTCGGTTCACAAACCCGTTCATCATTCAGTCTCTTTTTCGTTCGACGATGCGAGAGAATTGGCTTATGTTTTTCAAGGGAAAAAAAGTGGTTATTCCTACGGAAGGCAGGTCAATCCAACTGTCACTGCGTTACAAGAGAAGATAGATTTGATGGAAAAAAGTTACGAAACGATCGCTTTTGGCACCGGAATGGCCGCCATCGGATCTACCATCTTTTCTCTTCTCAGGCCTGGAGATCATTTCATATCTTCTTCATTTCTTTTTGGAAACACTAACAGTCTTTTTCAGTCGTTCATGTCTCATGGAATCGAAACTTCTTTTGTGGACGCTACATGCGCAGAGAATGTTCGAGCGGAAATCAAACAAAACACCAAACTTGTGTTTGTAGAGACTATTGCTAACCCTAGAACTCAAATCTCAGATTTAGAAGGAATAGGTGAACTTTGTAAGTCAAAGGGGTTGATTTATTTTGTTGACAACACCCTCACGACTCCTTATCTCTATTCGCCCATCACATCTGGAGCTAACCTTGTTATAAATTCGCTTACTAAATACATTGGCGGACATGCTAATGCCCTCGGAGGGGCTGTTTCCGTTTTCGATAATTTCGAATGGCGTAACCTGTCCTGCATAGATGATCGTTACAAACAAGGGGCTCCGGTCAATTGGATCGTTAAGCAAATCAAGAAAAAGGGATTAAGAGATTTTGGTGCTTCTCTGGGCCCTGAAGCAGCTCATCTAATTTCCGTTGGGTCGGACACCTTAGCTCTGAGAATGGACCGTATAAGCAGCAACGCTAGAGCCTTAGCGAATTATCTTGATGGTCACTCTCTAGTAGAAAGAGTCCATTATCCGGGATTAGTTTCACATCCCCAGCACAAGAGAGCAAAGAAACTTTTTTCAGCCTTTGGAGGAATATTTAGCATAGAAATTAAAGATCAAATAGATTGTTTTGATTTTATTAACAGACTCGACTTGATTGCTTGCGCAAGCAACCTTGGAGACACAAGAACTTTATGTATACCAGTTGCACACTCCATTTATCATGAAATGGGCCCTTCTCGCAGGAAAGAAATGGGAATAGCTGATTCTCTTATTAGGTTCTCTGTTGGGATAGAGGAATTTGATGATTTAAGATTGGATCTTGAGAGGAGCTTAATTTGAGGTTGATAGACCAAAGTCTTTTAAAGACGGCACTCCCTCTCGAAAATCGTCGAGAAGGAAAGGTGCGAGATATATATGATCTTGTCCTTCCCGATAACAGTCCAGGAGTGCTTATTGTTGCTACGGATCGGGTCAGTGTTTTTGATGTCGTGCTCGGTAATGGTATTCCCGAAAAGGGCATTATGCTCACCCAGATAAGTAAGTTTTGGTTTGAGCTTTTAGCAGATGTTGTCGAGAATCATCTTTACTCAACTAATGTCGATAATCTTACGCAACTTTCTGTTGACGAAAAGAGTCTGCTTGAGAGGAGGGTAATGATTTGTCAGAAAGCGAAAGTGATTCCGATTGAATGTATTGTCCGGGGATATTTAACAGGCGGAGGTTATAAAGAATATCTTAGCACCGGTGGAATCTCAGGGATTCCTTTGCCCAAAAATTTGGGTGACGGTCACAGGTTTATAAATCCGATCTTTACTCCAACTACAAAAGCTGAAAAGGGTCATGATGAAGCGATAACCCTTGACGAAGCCGGCGAAATAGTCGGCAAAGCTTTGATTGAGAAACTGAGTAGGGTTTCGCTGGAGTTGTACGATAGAGCGAATGCCTACGCGAGAGGAAAAGGATTAATCATAGCTGACACGAAATTTGAGTTCGGTCTAGACCAACAAGGTAATCTCATGTTGATCGATGAAGTCTTGACTCCAGATAGTAGCAGATACTGGTCTTTGGAATCTTGGGTTGCCGATAAAAAACAAGATAATTTTGACAAGCAGCTTTTGAGAAATTTTGCGGAGAAGCTTCATGAGTCAGGTTTGTGGGACAAAACGCCCCCTGGACCAATGATTCCTGAGGAGCTGGTGCAAACCACTAGGCTCCGTTATCAGGATTTACACAATAAGGTTCTAGGTCATTCCGACTAAAATTCGATACCTGTTCCTCCAAGCCCACAGTATCCGTTAGGAACCTTCGCAAGATATTGCTGGTGGTAGTCTTCTGCAAAATAAAAGGCTGGTGCGTCTAAGATTTCTGTTGTGATTTGAGAAAATCCGTTGGCGGAAAGTTTTTCTTCAAAACTCAGTAAAGACCTTTCTGCGATTTCTCTCTGAGTTCTTGAGAAAACGTATATTCCTGAACGATACTGTGTTCCTACATCGTTGCCTTGCCGCATTCCTTGGGTTGGATTGTGCCCTTCCCAAAATTTTTTCAAAAGTTTTTCGAAGCTTACTTCTGCTGGGTCAAAAAAAACTCTCACTACTTCGTTGTGACCCGTAAAACCTGAGCAGACCTCCTCATATGTTGGATTGGGCGTTAATCCTCCAGCGTATCCGACGGCTGTTACGAATACGCCCGGTGTTTCCCAAAATATTCGCTCCGCACCCCAAAAACAGCCTAGGCCAAACATTGCCTTTTCGTAATTTTCTATGGGAACCGCCTGCATCGGATTACCATTTACGAAATGATATTCAGGAACTGGTATTTCTTCTTGTCTTCCAGGAAGAGCGTTGTTCGGTGCCGGCATAACTGATTTTTTTTCAAACATTTTAATTTGGTTTCCACATCGCTTTACTAATGACATAAATAACTTAAGCTTAACCTCAACAAATATCAACGATACGAAACACAATTGCACGAAATTTTTGATAAGGTAAATAACCGAGTTGTCTCCAACAGTTCTAGATGGACAAAGAAGAAAAACACCATCGCTCTTACTATTGGGGATTCCGATTTTTCTCTTCCACCTCCTATCCGCGACTCTTTAATTAAAAGGGCAGATCAGGTTCTTGGTTACGAAAATATATCAGACTCCCTGAATGATCTTGTTATTGAGCGCGCCGATTCCTTATATGACTGGAAAATTGAGAAACATTGGATTGTTTATCTGCCTAGCATCGTTCTCGGATTGAATCTTTGCTGTCGTATATTCTTAGATAAAGACGAAAAGGCCATTTCAGAGTTGCCTGTGTACCCACCAATTTTTAACGCTGTTGCTAACGCGAATCGCTCTTTAATGACTTTAGACTCGCATATCTCTCAAGATCGTTGGGGTTTTGATTTTGATAAGTTCTCTGATCTCGCCCGAGAGAAGAAACTCAGATTATTTCTAATCTGTAACCCTCAAAACCCTTTAGGCAGATCAATGAATAGAGAGGAAATAGAGCATTTGGCTGAAATTTGTGTAGAAAACGATTTGTTGGTTTGTTCAGATGAAATGCATGCGGATATTGTTTTTGACAAAAGAAAGCATTTTCCACTGGCTACAGTAGGCGATTCTATTAGCCAAAAGACAATCACTTTTATGTCCCCTTCAAAAAGCCACGCGATGAGCGGATTAGGGGGTGCTTTTGCGGTTATTCCAAACGATGATCTGCGAAAAAGGTTTTTGTCGAGGTCGAAGGGTTTGATCCCTGATCTTAACATCCTAACTCTGACTGCCATGGAAGTTGCCTACGCAAAATGCGATCCTTGGTTTCATCAAATGCTTCGTTACCTTGAGGAAAATCGGAATTTTTTGATGAAAAATCTTGGAAAGCTTAAAGGTATTGAGATAATCGAGCCTGAGGGGACGTACTTTCTTTGGATTGACTTTCGAAAGACCGGTCGGAAGCATCCTGTTGAAGACCTTTTATCTCGAGGTTTAGAGTTGTCTGATGGAGCCGATTTTGGAAAAAAAGGATTTTTGAGGATGAATTTTGCGGGCCCTCGTTCGGTACTTCGAGAGGCCTGTAAAATAATCCAAGCTTTGTTGGATTAATAGAATTAAAAATTCGTTTATCAAAAAACGGAGGGTTTGGGTATGAGAAAATACAGTGAGGTGACCAAAGAGGGAAGATTAACCATCATAACTATAAATCGTCCCGAGGTAATGAATGCTTTGCACCCCCCTGGAAACATTGAGTTGAGCGAAGCGTTTGACAACTTTGTTTCAGATCCAGACCAATGGGTTGCGATAATAACCGGAGCTGGTGATAAAGCTTTCTGCGCTGGAAATGATCTTAAATATCAGGCGTCTGGTGGGGATATGAAGGGGCAACCCTCGTCTGGTTTCGGAGGAATTACTTCTCGATTCAATAATACAAAGCCTATTATCGCTGCTGTAAATGGTGTCGCGATGGGTGGAGGTTTTGAGATTGCTCTCGCTTGCGACTTAATTGTCGCTGCTGAAAACGCAGTCTTTTCTTTACCTGAGCCGAGAGTTGGTTTGGCGGCTTTAGGGGGTGGCATTCATCGTTTGCCCCGGGAAATCGGAATTAAAAAAGCGATGGGCATGCTTTTAACCGGGCGCAGAGTCTCAGCGCAAGAGGGAAAGGATCTTGGATTCGTGAACGAAGTATCAAGAAAAAATTCGGTTCTTGACACAGCGAAAGATTGGGCTGGTTTAATTCTCGAATGTGCCCCTCTTTCGGTTAGAGCAAGCAAAGAAGCTGCTATGTTGGGAATGAATGCATCAGGGATTGAAGACGCCATAAAAAGTAGATATAAACAAGTCCAGTTAATGCAAAAAAGTTCAGATTTTGTTGAAGGCCCTAGGGCTTTCTCAGAGAAGCGCCCCCCGAATTGGAAGGGTCTTTAAAACATGATTTTTAATCGGCCTAAGTGATGACTAAAAACGGTAATCTTGGATGCTTGAGCATAGGAGTGCTAACCGTATCTGATACTCGAAACGAGAAAAATGACTCTTCTGGTAGATTCTTAATGGATGCGGCTAGGTCAGGAGGACACTCAATCTCACAATACGCTATCTCAAAAGATAATCTTTATGATCTCAGAGCTATTCTGTCTAGCTGGATAGCGGATCCAGGAGTCGAGGTCGTTTTGGTTACTGGTGGAACTGGTTTTACGTCAAGGGATTCAACGCCAGAAGCTGTTCAACCTCTTTTTGATTCGGATGTTCCCGGATTTGGGGAGCTTTTTCGAAGGGTGTCTTTCGATGAAATAGGCACTTCGACTGTTCAGTCTAGAGCGCTTGCTGGTATTGCAAACGATACTATAATTTTCTGTATACCAGGGTCTACGGGAGCCTGTAAGACAGCGTGGGATAAGATTCTCAAAGATCAATTAGATATCAATCATAAGCCCTGCAATTTTGCGGAACTTATTCGAACTGGGAGCCATTGAGTTTGGATCTCTCGCCGGTAGATGATGCGGTCAAAGAGCTCTTAGAAATAGCGAGCCCGGTAACCGGAGACGAAAGAACATTGTTAGACCAATCCTATGGCCGCGCTAGCGCAGAGGATGTGTTCGCGCAAATTGATGTTCCTTTCTTTGACAACAGCGCTATGGATGGATTTGCGGGTTGTCACGGAGACCTTTTAGAGGGAATGACTTATAGTGTTTACGATAGGATACCGGCTGGGCGGCTTGGCCAGACTTTAACGAAGAATTCTCTTGCCAGAATTTTCACTGGGGCCCCTATTCCAGAAGGCGCAGATACCGTAATAGTTCAAGAGGATGTTGATTTTTCTTTAGACACCGCGACAATCAAAAAGTTGCCAAAGAAGTACTCTAATGTTCGAAGACGAGGTCACGATATTACTTCGGGCTCTAAAGTGGTTTCAAAAGGGGAGTTTCTCTCAAGCGCTGCGGTCGCTCTTTTGGCATCGGTTGGAGAAACTAGCGTGAAAGTAAAAATCCCTCTGACCGTTGCGATTTTCTCTACAGGTGATGAATTGGTATTACCTGGAAAGGCCTTAAAGTCTGCTCAGTCTTACAACTCCAATCGATTCCTTATTTATGGTTTGCTTAGAGATATGGGACTAAACGTTATTGACTTGGGAATCGTGCCCGATGACTACTCGAAAACGCTGGCTATGCTATCGAAAGCTGGGGAAGTAGCCGATGTAATAATTTCCTCGGGTGGGGTTTCGGTTGGTGAAGAGGATCATGTTAAGGCCGCCGTAAGAGCGTTAGGCTCCGTTAATATATGGAAGGTTGCTATGAAACCTGGAAAACCGTTCTTGCTTGGAGAAATTAATGGAAAACCTCTCTTAGGTTTGCCTGGCAATCCAGTGTCTACCTTTGTGAGCTTTTTTGTCTTTGCGAAACCTTTCCTTAAGGCGACGCAGGGCTTGAGTGAGGTTGCTCCTAATGAACTCTATGGGCTGTCTTCTTTTGATTTCCAAGCAGGATCACGCCGAGAGTATCTGCGCGCTAGGCTGAGATCTAAACAAGGAGGGACCTGGATAGAAAAGTACGCTCACCAGGGTTCTAGTGTTCTCAGTTCTTTGAGATGGGCAAATTGCTTAGCAATTGTAGATGGTGCTCAGCAGATCAAAATCGGTGACCCTATAAAGTTTATAGAGCTGGACTAACTGAAGTAGAGATAATTAGGAGAAATATACTAATGGGTTTAATAATACTGAGCGTTCTTCTTTCTCTGTTATTTTCGACAATTCTTTGGATGACAACTGGGAATTTATTGCCCATAGGTCAAAAGAATAAATGGCCGGGAATATTTAATCTTGGTGCGTACGCGTTGATTTTTTTGGTTCCAATTTACTCAACAATTTTTTTTCTATCCTGAAAATGATCAAACTTCCTATCGAAATAAATGCTGTTAAAGGTTTTTTACATCCGGAGGAAGGCGAGATTCTTTATAGGAGTTGCCTAGAGATAGCCTCTTTGGGTCCAGCTCTTGAAGTAGGTAGTTATTGTGGGAAAAGCACAATTTACCTAGGGCTTGCATGCCTTGAGAATAATAATACTCTTTACGCAATTGATCATCATAGGGGCTCTGAAGAACATCAGCCAGGAGAGGGTTATCACGACAAGGAGCTTTTTGATGTAAAGCGTAATCAAATGGATTCTTTTTCCGAGTTTCGAAAAAATATTGAGATGGCCGGACTGTCGGATACTGTAATACCAATTGTTTCGAGCTCTGAAGCGGTAGCCAGAAACTGGGTTGGGCCACTTGGAATGGTGTTTATCGATGGGGGCCATTCGATGGAAGCAGCCCTTAAAGATTACCGATCTTGGAGTTGCCATCTCAGAAAAGGAGGTTTTCTTGCGATCCACGATATATTTCTTGATCCGTCAGAGGGCGGTCAAGCTCCTCACGAGATCATGAAGCTAGCCTTATCCTCAGGCTTATTTGTAGAGATTCGCAGAGTTAGAACACTTGTGGTCCTAGAGCGAATTTAGCGCTTGGTGGCACACTACGAAAACAAATTTGACCCCTTTGTCTTCATTGTGAGGGCATCCGCTGCTAACAAAATTGCGCCCGCTGTCCAAGTAGGTCGTTCCTCGGGCCAAAGCACTTTTTCAGGGAAAACATAGCCCGTCCAATATGATCCGTCTTGCTCCCGAAATCGGTTCAGCCAGTTGAACAACGTCGTAGCTCTTATTCGGTCTCCAATGCAATTTAGAGCTAATACTAGCTCACAGGTTTCAGCTACGGTGATCCATGGTTGATCGCTGACGCAGCGACAACCCAAGCCAGTTTCGACAAACTCGTCCCATCGTTTATTTATGCGTTTTAAAGCTTCGTTATCTCTAATGACGCCTGTGAGAACTGGGTAAAACCAATCCATCGCATACCTATCTTTCGAGGTCCAGGTTTGATCGAAGCATTCGGGGTGGGCTGAAATAGCGGTTCCAAGGCGATTCCGTGCTATTGACCATGTTTCGGTATTTTTCTTTAAAGCTGATCCAATTGCTATCGCACACTCTAGTGATTTATAAATACTAGAACATCCTGTAAGCAGGCAATCATGTTGAACGCCTTTTTTTGTATCGAGGCACCAGAAAATTTCTCCATTTGATCCTTGAAGTTCAAGGACAAAGTCTATGGCTCGAGAGACGCTGTCCCACATTTCAGTTAAAAAATTTTTATCGCCCGTTACGAGGTGGAAATGCCATACTCCGGTCGCAATATATGCGACGTAATTTGTTTCTGCTCTTGTTCCGTCCTCAATTCTTCCGTCTCGATATGCCGCCAACCAACTACCATTTTTTTGTTGGTTTTCTTTTAACCAATCAAAACCCTTTTTAGCTTGCTCATGCTTTCCTCCAATCGCTAAGCCCATAAGCGCCTCTATATGATCCCAGGGATCCATCGGTCCATCTCTAAACCAAGGAATGCTCCCATCAGGACATTGAACATTAGCTATGTAGTTTGCGGTTTCCGCGAAAAAGTTCTCTGGAAAAGCTTTTAAAGAAATTGGAGGTTGCATGAGGAGCGCTCTATTTTTTTTGAAAATACATAACTACACTTTTTCCCATTATTGGATTAAGCAATTTTTCCGCAAAAAAACAGATGAGGGGTTTTTTCATGAGATCCCAAACTAAAAATCGATGATAAAGTGTCACCAACATGGCCTCTTTTTCTCCAGGTTCTCGCCAAAATAAGCACTTGAGCCACCAATAAGGAACATGGAGGGCATGAGCATAGTGAAGTTTCTTGAAGTTGAGACCTGTTTTTTCAATATCTGCAAGAAGTTTGGGCTTTCTAAAAATCCTTATATGTCCCCCTTTAACTTCGTGATAGGCGTCGCTTAATTTCCAACAAATCCACTCTGGGAAGAATCTCGGGACGCTGATACCGGCTATGCCGCCATCTTTTAGAACACGGGAGATCTCCAAGAGAACAGATTTGTAGTCGTGAATATGTTCGAGCACTTCAGAGCAGATCACTGAGTCAAACGTGTTATCTTGAAAGGGAAGATTTTTTGCGTCCGCAGCCGCTAAAGACAAGGTTTTTTTCTCGTTGTCAGTTTCAAAAAATTCATTGAATCTATTTTTTGTAGTCCCCAGATCTTTGACAGATAAGTCTACGGCGTATACTTTTAATTCCTTAGAAATATACGCCGACAGGGCATGTCTGCCTTCTCCACAGCCCAAATCCAGAAGTTTATCATTGTCGTTCAGCTTCAAGTGTTCCAATTTTATCGTCTCAAGAGACATAGTCTATTCCTGAAGTTTCTAATGATTTTACGTAGAGAGATTCCATCTGTTTCGCGCAGCGATACCAACTGAATTTTTTCACTATCCGTTTTCGGCCTTTTTCTCCATACTCTTTTCTCAGATCAGGGCTTCTTAGGAAATAGGCAATTGATTCTCCGAGAGCCTGGTGATCGCCAGCGCTAACAATTAAGCCGGCTTCGCCTACCACCTCCGGTAATGCCCCGCCGTCAGTTGAGACGACAGGTACCTCGCAAGCCATCGCTTCACCTGCAGGTAGTCCAAATCCTTCATATAACGAAGGAACCACCGCGCAAGAAGCTTTAGCGTAGAGCATGACTATTTCGCTCGTTGAGATATCTGAGAAAAAAGATACTTTACTGCCTAACTCGAGTTCCTCGATCAACTTTGATGCGGTCCCACCCTGATTTAATTTGCCCAGAATGTTTAAGTGCAAATTTGGAAATTCTTCGGTAAGCCCTGCGACCGCTTTTAGAAGGTAAGGTAGCCCTTTCAGAGGAGAGTCTGCAGAAGACGTTGTCATTATCGTTTCAGCAACCCTTTCTATTTGGGGCAATGGTTTGAAAATTTCGGTATCGATTCCATTGTTAACCACGGTTATATTTTCTTTGGCAACGTTGAAATCACTCGTTATATCTTTTTTTGATGATTCGGATACTGTAACTACGTGATCAATCTGTCGGGCAACGCGTTTCTGCATTCTCAGGAAATAATGCCAACGATTGATCAGGAATTTATATTGCCATCTTTTTTCATGGTCTAAGGCTATCTTGAGGTCTAACGAGATAGGATGGTGTATCGTGGCAAATACAGGCCAACCCTTTTTTTTTAGGCTTATCAAAGCATAACTAAGGCTCTGATTGTCATGAATTATATCGTAATCGGCATGATTATTTTTTAGATACTTCAGAACTCTTCGGCCAAACGTGTAGGGCTCAGCGAAACCACCCGTTAACATGCTCAGCCACTCAAAGAAGTCAGTGAAAGAAAACAAATGCTTAAATCTCAATGCGGTGGCGTGGTTTCCTTTTTCAAACAAATTCAGACCAAAAATTTTGATCAGCTTTACGCTGCTATCTAACTCAGGGAAAGGCTCTGAAGATATCACATCTACTTGGTGTCCCAAATCTACAAGCGCTTTACTTAAGAACTTTATGTAAACTCCCTGACCTCCGCTTCGAGGGTTGCTTCTATAACTGAGCAAACATATTTTGAGTCTTTTATTTTCCACGTTCAGACTTTCTGCTTCGGAAGGCAACGTTGGATTTTAGGGACTTTGACGAGTGAATGCCATGGTAATCGGTGACCTACAGAAAAATCTGACACAAAGACCTTGAAAGATCGCCTCAGTTTCTATTGCCGGCTCTCTCAGGGCCGTAAACTTCGGTATCGTGCTCTTCTTTAAATACATTCGCATAAAGATTTTGAACCCAAGCCTGTCCAGTTTGTGTCCTTCTTAAAAATTTAATTCCTTCAGAAATGTACGGAGAGACTAGTTCCCAAAAAAATTTAGGGTAACCGGCTCTTAGATCCGCAGCAGATTGGTAACCCATTTTTGCGGCTTGTCCCGTTTCCTTAAATTCTGCATACAAAGCGGAAATTTTTCTGTGGTACTGGGGGTCTCCCAGTTGCCCGATTAGATCAGCCGCCCGTATGAGCCCGGCAAAATCACCGGAATCGGTTGTGTCATCTTCTGCAGGCACTGGGAAGCGGGTCCTTTCTATGTTGTCACAAATTTTTTTAACGTTAAGTCGTTTATTCGCTCCATAGCGTTTTTGAATAAAAAGCTTAGCTCGGTCTATATGATAGGGAGTGAGAGAAGCATCGGTCGAGCCGGGAGGCGGAGATATTGTGCCTTTATTCAAATCGGCAACATATTTTCCATCACCGTCACCCTCACATATTCCCCTTACGTAACCGATGTCATGATTGAGCAGTGAAATCACAAAGTGCAGCCAATCTTCTGGAGTCACGTATCCATCCAAAAGAGATTTTCCACGAATAATTTCTGTCCCTACCAGAGTCACCATCACGGTATGATTTAGATCGTGGTAAGGGGCATCGCTGTTTGCAATGATTTCTAATGAATTTCGCGCTGAAGAACGGATTAGATGAATGTCCTCTGTGTTTTCCCCATGCATTTTCTCGTAGAGAGAACAAAGCTCTTTTATAAATGCTTCGATTAATATGAGAGAAGGATTGAACATAATATTTTCCGCCTCCTGCTATTTTGAACCGTGGTCTAGCAGAGTCAAGTGATATTATTAGCTGCCACGTTTCTCTAATGCGTCTTGAAAAAGCTGCTTAATAATTTATCCTGTTACTCTAGCGTCCCTTAAACCTTATTGCTTAGGTTTTGGCGAAATTAAACAGTTAAATCCGCAGGTAAACTAATGCCGTTTTTAAAAAATATTTATAGTTCTTTCTTAGGACACTCTCCAAACTGGTACAAAAAAACTATAATTGCCTTCCTAATATTAAATCCTTTTCTTCTTTGGTTTTTGAATCAGCTGAATTTTGAAGGTGGATTTATTATGGGTTGGGTTTTGCTTATCCAGTTTATTTTCACACTTGCTTTAGCATTAAAATGTTACCCCCTACAGCCAGGAGGATTGCTTGCGATTCAGTCATTGTTTTTGGGATTGACTAATCCTTATACCCTTATGCATGAAGTCGAAAATAATCTTGAGGTAATTCTCCTGCTCGTATTTATGGTGGCAGGCATCTACTTTATGAAGAATTTAATGCTAGCTATCTTCACCAGATTGTTTCTTCAGATAGAGTCTAAAGTTTTACTTTCGTTGTTATTTTGTTTTGTTGCTGCGTTTCTTTCCGCATTTTTAGATGCGTTAACTGTCACAGCAGTGCTAATCGGTGTTGGTATTGGGTTTTATCGAATATTCCACCTAGCCACATCGGGCAAGGGTTTTGACGATGACCATAACTATCTTGATGACTCGTCTTTAAATAGCCTAGGTCGGGATCAGCAGGAGAATTTCAAATCCTTTCTCAGAAATCTATTAATGCATGGAGTTGTGGGGACAGCTCTTGGGGGAGTTTGCACAATAGTTGGAGAACCACAGAATTTGCTGATTGCGAACGTAGCTGACTGGACATTCATAGAATTTCTAGTGGTGATGTCACCAATCACTGTGCCTGTTTTCTTTGCTGGTATGCTTACATGTTTTTCTGTTGAGAAGTTAAAAATTGCGGGGTTTGGTACCCAGTTACCATCTGAAATCAAAGAGATATTTGAACGCTACAGCGATTTCCGAAAAAGCAACTTAACTGATAAGGACAAAACAGACCTTCTGATCGAATCAATTGTCGGAGTTTTATTAATCATTGCTCTGGCACTTCATGTCGCGGAGGTAGGTATTATTGGTCTGGGGGTTATCGTGCTGCTCACAGCTTTTAAGGGTGTTACGGAAGAGCATGATCTTGGCCCGGCTTTTAATGAAGCGCTTCCGTTTACTGCCTTATTGGTCGTCTTCTTCTGTATCGTTGGAGTCATCCACGATCAAGACTTATTTGATCCAATTATAGTTTATGTGCTCGCGCAAAGTGTTGATCTTCAAGCACCACTTTTCTTTGTCGCCAACGGAGTTCTCTCAATGATAAGCGACAACGTTTTTGTAGCTACTGTGTACATAAATGAAATTAAGGCTGCATTGGATTCAGGAATGATATCGCGGGATCAATTCGACAAATTGGCAGTAGCGGTGAATACAGGCACTAACATCCCATCCATTGCCACGCCAAACGGCCAAGCGGCGTTTTTGTTTCTGCTTACGTCTTCACTGGCACCGTTGATTAATCTCTCATATATGAGAATGGTGATTATGGCGTCGCCCTACACAGTGGTCTTGAGCACGGTTGGGTTGCTCTCCGTAATTAATTTCTTGTAACTCGTTCTCGGTGTTGACGATATATTTTCAATTTTATGCGCGTTTAGATGAGATAAGGGCTTAAACTTTACAGATTTAAGCCCTTATGCTCACGCCACATGAGGAACCTTAAAGCCGATTGGGCTCGAAGGCTCCCCTCTTAGACTGATAATTGATGGGATCACCTCCTTTAGCGGCCAGGGTGTTTTTGGAGATGTAAACCGCTCTCCCCTGAAAAGAGTCGGCAACACTTTTTCCGTTATTCGGAAAACGATCAAATCTTTTTATAGCCTCAAGTCGGCGATCTGTCAAAAATATTCGAGGAATTTATTTTGAGCGAGCTCTTTTGTCTGGAGAACTTATCTCCCTGTGCGCTTCTATGAAGGTGCTCTCGTTTTAGTGAGGCCTCAAATAGACTATGAGTAAAAAAACAATTTTATGTAGTGTTTTATTCGCGCTTATGTAGAGATGTTCGATATCACAGCAGATACAATCTCAAGCTAAATAATTTCCTTGTTATTCGCCTTTACTTCTAGTTTTGGATTGCTGGTAGAGAGATCGATAATAGCTTCTAAGTGCTCATGCCACTCGTATCCTGTCTGAATTGTTGTCGATAATGATATTTGGACGCAGTCTGAGCTAGGAACTCTTTTTGTTCTAACAAGGCCATCAACCAGAAGTATAAAAGTGGATTCGGAATTAGTTATTTCTATTTCCCTACCTTTAAAATTTGTCGAAAAAAGGGTTCGCGTTTTCAAATAGTCATCCAGTTTTGTTTGTTTTAAAAAAGAGACTGTGGTGTTAAGCATGAGACTTTACGTTATCATCATCAACCTCGCTCATTCACTGAGGGTCAAGATGAAAAATAAAGAATTAACCCAGTTGGCAGTTGATATTCAGCAGGGGCTACAGAGACTTGGACCGGACCGGGTGGTTGCACTTTCAGTCCACAAAACAAAAGAGCTGATTGCAGAGCTCGATGCGAAGGCAACGCTGTTGGCTTCTGAGCTAAGCTCAACGGATCAATGAGAAAATGTATGAGATTGAGTACGTTTCAGGCGCTTTAGGAGCGATTATTCACGGCGTTGACCTAGATAGGCCGTTAGAAAGAAAAGAAATAGATTTTTTAAAGACGGCTATTAACGATTTCGAGGTAGTTTTTTTTCGCGACCAACCAATCAATCCTAAATCTCACGTGCGATTTGCCCGTTATTTTGGTGTGCCACAGCTTCATGAAGCATACGGAAATTTAAACGGTTACCCAGAGATTACAATCTTGGAAAATAATTTAGCTAACCCTTCGAAAATAGAAGCGTGGCATTCTGATATGACTTTCAGACGCTGTCCTCCTTCGGGATCGGTCCTGCATGGGCTAATTATCCCTGAGCGAGGAGGAGATACGATGTTTGCGAGCATGTCCGCAGCTTTTGAAGGTTTATCTGATAAAATGCGATCTTTTTTATCGGGTCTCACTGCAGTTCACGACTTCTCCTACGGTTTTAAAGAGAGCATTAATGAGCCTGGAGGTCGTGAACGTCTGAATGAGATGATTCAGAATAATCCGCCCGTTGAGCACCCCGTGATCCGCACCCACCCTGAGTCCGGCAAAAAAGGGATATTTGTTAACTCCCTATTCACTTTGGAAATAAAGGACATGAAACAGAGAGAAAGTTCTTCCCTTCTTAGATTTCTATGCGAACACCTTACTCTCCCTGAGTTCACTTGTAGGTTTAAATGGGAAACAGATTCGGTCGCGTTTTGGGATAACAGGATAACTCAACACAAACCTGTGAATGATTATTGGCCGTCTGAAAGGCTTATGCATCGGGTAACAATAGAAGATGGGCGCCCCCCGATTTAACCGTTACTGCAAGCAGGACTTTGGCCGTTGGTTTGCCAGATGAAAAATAGTTCTTAGGGTAAATCGTCTAATGAACAATTCCCTAGAAATTCAGCATGGCAAATCTATCAACGCCCCAGGGAAAAAGATCAATAATGCTGTGAGTTACGAGTGAATTAGATTCGCTCATAAGGTTCTTGTCAATAAACCGAAGTACTAATTTTCAAGACCTCTTCAAGAATGAGCGATCTTCACTGGTTTTTGTCCGAAGTAAAGTCAACCACGTCTCTAAAGCCAAAAACTCTATTTTGTAGTTCCGTATAAATTTGCTTTAAACCGGTGCAAGAGAAAAATAGGGACGCCTTAAATCAGGGCAAAGCAAATTATCAGCTCAATAAATGTCTCTAAGCCGCGCCAAAAAACGGGGTGTTCAAACTTGGCATTAAGTTTGCAAATTCAGACTTGTAAGACAATTTTTTTATTAGGGAGAATCCAGTGGATCAAATTTATGAACTTCAATATGCGCTCGATACATTTTATTTTTTAGTGTGCGGCGCTCTTGTCATGTGGATGGCGGCAGGATTTGCCATGTTGGAAGCAGGCTTGGTTAGATCTAAGAATACCTCAGTTATTTTAGCAAAAAATATTACTCTATTTTCGATTTCTTGCGTCATGTATTTGGTTTGTGGGTACGCGGTCATGTACGGGGGAGGAATATTCTTATCAGGAATAGAATTGGACGGAGCTGCCAGCGCAGATGCGTTGACTGCGAGCGTTGTAGCTGAATCTGCATCAGAAGGTTTTGACGGCGGATCTATCTACGCTGACGCCTCAGATTTTTTCTTCCAGGTGGTATTTGTCGCCACGGCGATGTCAATAATATCTGGATCTGTCGCTGAGCGAATGAAACTGTGGGCATTTTTTGCTTTTGCAGTGGTGATGACAGGTTTGATTTACCCGCTTGAAGGCTCATGGACCTGGAACGGTGCAGATGTATTTGGATTGTACAATCTAGGGGATCTTGGTTTCTCGGATTTTGCGGGGTCAGGAATTGTCCATATGGCAGGGGCCTCCGCGGCCTTAGCGGGAGTCCTCCTTTTAGGTGCGCGAACAGGTAAATATGGTCCGGACGGAACTGTTAATGCTCTTCCAGGTGCAAATTTACCCCTCGCGACTTTGGGAACGTTTATATTGTGGATGGGCTGGTTTGGATTCAATGGCGGTTCAGTCTTAAAGCTAGGTGATGCGGCAAGCGCAAACGCGGTTGCAGTGGTTTTCTTGAATACCAACACGGCGGCGGCCGGAGGTGCGATTGCAGCTCTAATAACTTCCAAAATAATGTTCGGGAAAGCCGATCTAACGATGGTTTTAAATGGTGCATTGGCAGGTCTCGTAGCCATTACAGCTGAGCCGTCTACTCCGACCCCTCTACTTGCAACAATTTTTGGTGCTATTGGCGGTGTGTTGGTTGTGCTTTCTATCGTATTTTTAGACAAGATCAAGATCGACGACCCTGTAGGCGCGATTTCAGTTCATGGAACCTGCGGACTGCTTGGATTGCTTTTAGTGCCTCTTACTAATGATGGAGTCTCTTTCTCCGGACAACTCATTGGAGCCGCTACCATCTTTATATGGGTTTTTGGAGCAAGCTTTATTGTCTGGACCATACTGAAAATGGTCATGGGCATACGAGTTTCGGAAGAAGAGGAAGCTCAAGGTATAGATATTTCAGAAACCGGATTAGAAGCTTATCCGGAATTCAGAAGCTAAGGTCCCTCTGGATTGGGCCTCCCGTGGGAGGCCCTTTCTTCTCAGTTATCCCTCTATTAGCCCTCAAAATGAGGGCTTTTTTTTAAAGTCTAAAACAGCTCCAGGCTGCTAAGCGACTGTCTCTATCTTACCAATCATGAATTTTTACTGGCATGCTTGTGTAGCCCTTTACGAAGGACGAATATGTGCGTTCCACATCTCCACATAATTCTATAAAGCGAAACCGTTTCAGGATTTCTTCCCAAACCACCCTGAGCTGCATTTCGGCCAATCGATTGCCCATGCATCGGTGTATGCCAAAGCCAAATGCAAGGTGGTGTCTTGCATTTTTACGGTCAATGATAAAGTTGTCAGGATTATCAATTACCTCTTCATCTCGGTTCCCAGAGACGTACCACATTACTACTTTATCTCCTTCGTTGATTTTCTTTCCGTGGAAGTTTATATCCTGAAGAGCTGTTCTTCTCATGTAAGCCAGCGGTGTCTGCCACCGAATTATTTCAGGCACCATGCTTTTAATCAACGAGGGATCGTTGCGAAGCTTCTGATATTCCATCGGGTTTTCATTTAAGGCCAACACCCCACCGGAGATAGAATTTCGGGTTGTGTCGTTCCCTCCCACTATTAGAAGAATAAGGTTGCCAAGGAACTCTAACGGCTGCATATTTCTGGTTTCTTCTCCATGAACAAGCATTGATATCAAATCGTTGCTTTCAGGCTTCTTTGCCTTGATGTTCCAGAGTTCGGTGAAGCAATTAAGACAATCAAGCAGTTCTTCTCTTCTTTGTTGTAACGAATCAATTATCCCTTGTCCGGGTATTGCTGTTGCAACGTCTGACCATCGTGTAAGCTTCCTTCGGTCCTCGAAAGGGAAATCGAAAAGAGTTGCTAACATCTGGGTGGTTAATTCTATAGAAACTTTGTCTACCCAATCGAATTCGTCATTTCTGGGCAGTTCATCGAGTATTTTTCCTGCTCGTGTTCGGATGGTGTTTTCTAATTTAGCAAGATTGGATGGCTGCACCACGGGTGAGACGGTGGCTCTTTGTTGGTCATGTTTTGGAGGATCCATCGCAATGAACATTGGAGTGTCCATTGCTTCGCCGGAAGCAATTTGGCTCGCTGTTGGACCTAGGGTAATTCCACCTTCAGACGAAAAGACTTTATGGTTAGTGTCGACTTCCATGATGTGGTTAAACTTGGTGATCGACCAATACCTGCCAAAATCTGAGTCTTCATTAAAGTGAACCGGGTCATCTTTACGCAAACGAGAAAAAACATCCCAATGTTTGTCTTGCTGAAAAAGCGCAGGATTAACTGGATTGATATCAGCGATATCTATTTTCCAAGGGTCTGGTAAATCAAAAGTTTTTTCTTCAGCTGTCTCGCTCATCGTTTTCTCTTGTTTCTCGCCAGCCAAGATTCTATTTTTTTATTTTGTTGTCGACAAGAGCCCGGGTAAATTTATAAAGTGTGAGGGATGGATAATGATAAAGTCATTGAGAACTTAAAGTCGCTACTAACTCCTGGAGTATCGGTCTATGTGAGCGGGAGCGCCAGTGAGCCCAAAGGCATAATCTCTTTGATCGAAGAGAACCAAACTTATTTCAGAGATATTCAGTGGATTCAATTTCCTCTTGGTGGGACAAATAAGAAAGATTTATCTCTTCTCGGAGCAGGATCTAGTTTAAAAACTTTCTTTATGAGCCCTTACTTGAAGGAAGGAGTGGCCGAAGGGCGCGTGAGTTTTATACCAATTCACATGCGAAATATTTTTGACTTCCTGTCAAATTTAGAGCTCGATGTGGCTATTTTTCAAGCTGCCAGGGACATTGACGGAGTTTTAAGATTTGGACCAAATATCGATTTTCTTGATGCAATAATGCTCAGTGCTAGACACATAATCATTGAAGAAAATTCGAGTTTTTTAGCACCAAGGACATGTCCAAAAGTGGAGAGCGATCGCGTAGACTTAGTTATCCAAAATGTGTCGGGAAAGCCGGTTTACCCTTCAGTAGAGATTGACAAGAGCTCCCAAAAAATTGGGCGGATAGTGAGTGATTTAATTTCTGATGGAGATTGTCTTCAGACAGGCATAGGAGCAGTTCCCTCAGCAATCTTAGCGAATCTAAAAAATCACAGCGATCTAGGTTTTCATGGAGGGCTCTTAGACGACGCAGTGATGGATCTCATCGACGCGGGTGTTATTAATGGGTCGCGTAAAAAAATTGACAGAGGGAAACACGTAATCGGGATGGCTCTGGGATCGGAAAGAATGCTGGACTGGCTAGCAGTTAATCGAAAAGCAGCTGACGTTCTTTTCAAGAGTGCGAATTATACACATGAGATAAACATTATTAGTCAGCTAGAAAATTTTGTATCAATTAATTCAGCTATACAAGTCGATCTCTTTGGTCAGGTAAACGCTGAGATGGTTGGCAACCGCCAGATTTCTGGTACCGGGGGTTCTGTTGATTTCATGAGATCGGCTTGTGCCTCTAAAGGCGGGAGATCGATAGTCGCAATGAGTGCCTCTACCAAAGACAGAAAGATTTCAAAAATTGTTCCCAGAGTAGATTTTGTTACAGCATTGAGAACGGATGTCGATACGATCGTTACCGAGTATGGTGTAGCTGAAATAAAAAACTGTTCATTGAGAGATCGAGCCAAAAAATTGATTGAGATATCTGATCCTCTTCATCAAGAAGAGTTGATAAAGTTTATTAATTAATTTGAGCAGCGAATTCTTCTAATAATTCCCGAGGGATAATTTTCATCGCGTCGATGTGGGTATTTTCCAAGAAAATCTTTGGGGCCTTGCCCTCCTTATACGCTTCCAGCCACCTCCCAGCGCATAGGCACCAACGATCGCCTTGGATTAAACCGGGAAATCGCGCAAGCTGGATTGGAGTAGATAAATCATTACCTACCTCTTTTGAGTAATTTAAAAAATCATTCGAGACCTCTACACAAACCGTATGAGATCCTAAGTCCTCTGTACACGTATTACAAAAGCCATCTCTAAAAAACCCTGTAACCGGATCGTTACCACAGGGTTTAAGCTCTCCTCCCAAAACATTTACGGAGGGAAAAAGTTCAAATCTTTTAGACATAAAAAAGGTGCTGTTTTTGATTACAAAATATTATGATACACATTTTCGAGGAACATGACGCGATAAGATGGAGAATCCGGATAAAAACGATATCGAATTTGTTCTTAGCTCTACCCGATCAGTTCGAAAAAAACTGGATTACTCAAGGTCAATCAGCGAAGAAGATTTAATCGCATGCATAAATGCGGCAGTTCAGGCGCCCACAGGAATTATCGGCGAAAATTGGCGGTTCTTGATTTTGACCGACAAGAAGCGGAAATCTGATATAGCTAAATTGTATCGCCAGATCCTTTTAGAGATCAGCAAGACCAGAGGAATTGCTCTAAAGAGCTCGCATCTCGTATTAATGGATAGATTACACGAGATACCCTGTATGATTTTTGTTCTGGCGATAGGGGAGCCAGGAGATTCTGTTAGTGAGCAGGTGGGTTTCTATGGATCTATACTTCCTGCTGCCTGGTCAATGATGGTGGCGATGCGAGCTCGTGGTATCGGTACTACCTGGACCTCATTGTTAACATCGAAATCAGCTGAAATCGCAAAGATTTTAGACATTCCTGAGGGCGTTACTCAGACAGTAATGTTTCCTGCTGCTTACACTCTGGGAGCAGTCTTGAGACCCGCGAACCGAAAGCCAGCTGAAGATGTTATCTTCTGGAACACGTGGGATAATCTAAACTCAAGGTCGGATTAACGAGTTTCGCGAACATTCAGAATTGAGGGGGTTGCTCGAAATTTAGTTTTTCTCCTAGCATCTCTTCAATTGCCGGCAGAGAAAACGCATCGGTTTCGCAAACTAAAGAAATGGATATTCCTTCCGAACCCGCTCGACCAGTTCGTCCTATTCTGTGCACGTAGTCTTCGGGATCTTCCGGCAGATTGAAATTAATCACATGGCTTATATTGTCTATATGTATGCCTCTGCCAGCTACGTCAGTCGCTACTAGAATTTTTATTTCTCCTGACCGAAATTTTTCTAAGGTTTTGATCCTTTTTCGTTGCGGCACGTCTCCCGCTAATAATCCGCAGATAAAATTATCTCTCGTGATCTTGCGCTCGAGTTCTCTAGCAGAATCTCTTCTATTGACAAAAATAAGGACTCTTAACATGTCATACTGATGGATAAGGTTTTTGAGCAATTGATATTTTTCCTGCTCCGCAACATGAAACGCTTTTTGCTCAACAGTCTTCACCGCTATATTTTCAGGTGCTATGTCTACTTTTATTGGGTTCAGAGTCCATTGCGCAGCTAATCGTCTTATATCCTGCGTGTAAGTAGCACTAAACAATTGCGTCTGCCTGCAAGTCTTATTTGGTGTTTTCGCTATTATCGATTTTACGTCTGGGATAAATCCCATACTCAACATTCTATCGGCTTCATCGATTACGAGGATTTCTATATTGGACAAATCTATGCTGCGTGATCTAGCAAAATCTAAAAGTCTTCCCGGTGTGGCAATTACTATATCAACCCTTTTAGTTAGTTTGATTTTCTGCTTTTCATAGTCGATTCCTCCCACTAGCGCTAATGAGTTTATGTTGGTGCGCTTTGCCAAGCCTTCTGCATCTTTTTGTATTTGTAAAACTAATTCTCGAGTAGGGGCTATTATGAGAGCAAAAGGAGATCCTGGTGGGCGATCTTCCTCGGGAGGATTCTCTAGCTCGTAGGTTAGAATAGAGATTAGGAAAGCAGCGGTTTTCCCGGTTCCCGTCTGTGCTTGCCCGATTATATCTTCCCCATTTAAGGAGTGAGGGAGAGTTTGCGCTTGAATCGGAGTTGGTGCCTTGTAACCTAGATCTTTTATTGCACCATTTATCTCTTTCGGTAGTCCGAAGTTGCTGAAACTCATACTAGACTCATCCATTTTATCCTTCCCTGTTGTCTGATTCGGCTTTTGCCAGCAGAATGCAGGTTCCCAAAACATTTACAGCTTTTCTAAGCTCTTCTAGTTGGGGGTAAGAGGGAGCGATTCTGATGTTAGAGTCATTTGGGTCTTTTCCATATGGGAAAGTAGCTCCAGCTGGAGTCAAGCGAACTCCGAGCTCAAGAGCTAGCTGCACCGTTCTCTTGGCTAGCCCAGGGAGTGTGTCGAGCGAGATGAAATAACCTCCCTTAGGAAGAGTCCACTGGGCTACTTTGGAGTTGCCTAATTTATTCTCCAGCGTGGCTAGGACGAGATCGAATTTGGGTTTTAAAACCTTTTGGTGTTTCGCCATCAATTTTTTGGTTTCTTCAAGGTTTTTAAGAAGCTTTACGTGGCGAAGCTGATTGACTTTATCGAACCCAATCATTTGCATGGAGAGATACTTTTCAAAATCAGAAAGAGTTTTTTCTCCGGTGCTAAGAAAAGATATACCCGCGCCAGCAAAAGTTATTTTAGAAGTTGAAGCGAAGACTAACCCACTGTCTGAGGTGCCCTGGTTTTCAGTTGCCCTAGAGAAGTTATAGAGTTTGTCTTCATTGCTTTGTAAATCGTGGACAACGTAGGCGTTATCCCAAAATACGAAAAAATCGTCCGCCGCGATCTTCGGTAAAGCAGCTATTCGCTTAACGACCTCATCAGAGTAGGTATGTCCGGTTGGATTTGAATATTTAGGTACGCACCATATGCCCTTTATGGACTGGTCCGCTCTTACTTCCTTCTCAATTTTTTCCATATCGGGCCCGCTATTAGTAAGCGGTATACTAAGCATTGAGATGCCAAAATATTCGCAAATTGTGAAATGTCTATCGTAACCTGGAGTTAAACAGATAAACTTGGAGCCTTCCCCCCATGTTTTGACCTTGCTAGCCACGAAATGATACATGAGGTTTAGGCTGCTGTTTCCTCCCACCATCGTATTTTTTGGTCGCGAACCAAGTATTTCTGCTCCTAATTCGCGTGCTTCAGGAATTCCTAGAATTCCGCCGTAATTTCGAGCGTCGGCGCCATTTCTTAATTGAAAATTTCCATCCAGTATCCCATCTAGACAATTCGAGAGATCAAGTTGCTCCGGAGAAGGTTTCCCTCGAGTCAAATCGAGCTCAAGTTTCTCCTCTTTAAATTCTAAAAATTCTGACAAGAGATCATCGTAATCCTTTGTGGATTTATTCATATCGCTAGACCCCTATATTCTGGAAAACCCAGCATTAAATTAAGATTCTGAATGGCTGCGCCTGATGCCCCCTTCCCCAGGTTGTCCAAGCGGGAGATCAATACCATTTGTTCGTCGTGTCCATAAATGAAAATTTCTTGGCGATCCGTACCTTTAACAATATGAGGATTGAGGAATCCATCTTGTAATTGTTCCTCATCATTTAATCCAAAGACTGTTATATTTTTATTTGGTTCGTATGCGTTACTTAATACTTCATGCACACTTTTGATAGAGACTTTCCCTTTAAACATTCCTCGCTGCAGTGGAACGCTCACCGTCATTCCTTGGTAAAAATTTGCCACTATGGGTAAAAAAAGTGGTTCAGATAGAAGTCCTGAATATTTAGTCATTTCGGGTAAGTGTTTGTGTGCCATAT
Organism: uncultured OM182 clade bacterium; assembly: GCA_902567095.1. GTDB lineage: Bacteria > Pseudomonadota > Gammaproteobacteria > Pseudomonadales > Azotimanducaceae > UBA9659. The sequence goes on along the minus strand of CACFLG010000013.1, from coordinate 5,558 downwards.
TCAGCCCGTAGGGCCTTGCCGAGACTTTTTCTGAGTTAAAGCCATCATAGCGCTCAATTAATTTTCGCCCTCCACCGCTGTAGCCAGAAATTGCACTGATATTCAAAACACTATTTTTTTTCAGAATGCCCTGCTCTATAAGAGGCTTGACTAGCATTAGAAACCCCGTCGGGTAGCAACCAGGATTAGAAACGCACTCTGCATTTCTTATCTCTTCTGCTTGTGATGTCGATAGCTCTGGGAGTCCGTATGTCCAATTAGGATCTGTTCTAAACGCTGTGCTCGCGTCGATAACCTTAACAAACATATCTGAGTTTGCTTGCACAACTTTTTTGGACATTTCATCGGGCAAGCAAAGGACCACTAAATCTGCCTCCCTTATAACCTCACGTTTTTCTGCTTCGTTCTTTCTTTTTTGTGAGTCAATCTGGAGGATCTCAATGTCATCCATCACTCGAAGCCTTTCAAATATTTGGAGCCCCGTGGTGCCTTCTTTTCCGTCAATAAATATTTGGTACATGCGTTTTAACTTCTGTCTGCAGAGCACTAGTTTAACACCTAATCCATCAGCTACCGAAAATTTGTTTTGAGCATTCTTTTATGATCGCCTTAGATTCATTTTCACAGCGAAGAAAAAATGCGTCTCCGAGTCTTTCAACGGGGACCCCATAATAATGGGTATCTTGCAGGTGCTTTATAAACTGCCTAGTTTTCAGTGCGTCGAACCAATCGTGGAGATGTTTTTTCATAACTAAATACGAGGGGTTTTGCTCGCGTTTCGCATGATAGTGTTCTGAAAATTGAATTCTCTGCAAATAAGTTTGTATTTTTTCGTTTGGAAAAATTAGTTCTTTCCGTTGGTTCGACGCTAGTTGTTCTATCATATCGATTACAAGTTTTAATTGGTGAAAGCATTCTGGGTTTTCAAATAAAACAACCTCTCCTTGCATCAAATCATTTAAGATTTTTCTTGTCCCCTGACCTGTGCCAATTGGCGTTCGCTCCGAAAGCCTTCCTCTGAGGGAGATTTTTATCTCTTTGTCAGACAGCACTTTCCCGATTTTTCGGAGCTTGTTGATCAAATAAAAGTCCTCGCCCGCATTGATCTTCCGGAATCCCCGAGTCTTAGCATAGGCTTCGGCGGAGAAGCATAAGCAAGAACCTAAAGGCAGATAGGCGTAGGGAGAGTTTGCGCTTACCAAACCAGCAGTATAGTAGAGCAGCTTGACTTCATAGAGAAGCATGGCCTCTGAAATCTCAGAAGCATAAGTATGTACGAAGGAAAAAATCGTCGCTACATTGTCTTGTTCTCTCTTGGATTGAAAATAATTCTCTGGGAGTGCAGCATCTGCATCAGAAGAGTAAATCCATTGGCTTCTTATTTTTTTCGATGCTATTAGCCTAAGGGCAATATCGCATCCAATTTTTCTTGCTGCCCCAACTCCCTCTTTTTCTTTCAAGAGGCGTGATTCAGAAAAACAATCAACAATCAGAATATCGTATTTTTCATAGGTCAAAAGATAAGTTTCATCTGATATCGGTGTCTTTGGAACACCTTTCGCCAAATCATCAGCCATAGCTTGAGTTTGTTTATCATCTGCTTCGTAACTATTGGCAACGACAATGACAAGAAATTTTTTACTACAAGCTATCAAAGCAAGATTTTGAATTATCTCTGAAGCTTCTTCTTGGTATGCCGGGATGACTATTACATTGCTCCAAGTTCGATCAAAATCAGCAAACTTTGCTTGCGGAGAGCCATAGGTAGCTAAATATTTTTCTAGATAGTTGGCCACCTGTCTTTTAATGCAGACGATTGGTGATAGGCAAGGACTCAATCGCCAGTTTTTCTATTTCTATCCACTCTGAAAGCCTGTCCTCGACCGTTTTTCGATGAAAGTACTTGTCAGCTAGATCTAGAAAAAGACAAAAGTGCCTTGCCTCAGACGCCGATATCCGTGCATAAAAACTTCTTAATGCTTGGTCTGAAAGATTCTCTGCGAGCAGACAAAATCTTTCTTCGCCTCTTGCTTCTATGACAGCTCCTGAAAGTAACCGATCTAACAAATAGGCTTCGCTGTCACTTTTTTTCATATGTCGTCGCAGCTCGTTGACGTAGGGATCTTTTTTTTCGTTTTCGATAATCAAGTTTCTTGAAGTAATTATCTTCATCACTTGCTTAAAATGATTGAGCTCTTCTATTGCTAATTCGATCATGACTTCAACAAGCTCAGCTCTATCCGGGTAATGAGCGACGAGTGTCATCGCGCTTGCGGAGGCTTTTCTCTCGTTGAGTGCATGATCAATTAAGAATGCGTCAAAATTTTTCTGAACGGATTGCAGCCATTCACAGGAGGTGCTCGCGAGTTTTAATTTCCAATGATTCATTTTCGAAAAACTTCTACAAAAAAAGCTGTTATGTCGGTTATTTCATCCCTGCAAACTTCATGGCCCATCTGATAATCAAACCATCGAACATCTAGTCCCAGTCTGATAAGGTTTTCTCTGGAAGTGGCTCCGCGGACGATGGGGATTACCTCATCATAACGGCCGTGCGCAAGCATTACAGGAATAGCTAGATTTTCATCACTCATTTCTGCTTGGGTATTATCAAAGTCGTTAAGATATGTAGAAAGAGCAAGTATGCCTCCTATTCTTTTGGGATAACGAAGTCCGGTATGGAGTGCTATTACGCCACCTTGAGAAAACCCTGCTAAAATTATGTTCTCTGGCCTTATTCCTTTTTCTTCCTCTGCCTCGATGAGAAATCTTATTTCGTCGGATGATCCCTCAATTTCTTTATTAGTGCTTTCAGAATCCGATGAAAGGCTATACCAAGCTCTAATTTTTTCGTCGCTTTCGGGGACTGGGCTTCTGAAAGGCGCATGGGGAAATATAAATCTGATATTCAAATCTAGAGGAATTTTTAATTCCGGTAATATTGCCTCGAAATCATGCCCGTCGGCACCAAAACCGTGGAGCCATATTACGGAGAACTGCGGTTCTTCGACGCTCGATACTTCTATGTGGTCAATCAATTTCATTTAAAGCTCTCAACGAAAATGACATTTAATAATAACTAATCTTGCTGTTTTCAGCATCAAGCAAAATTTGCCCTTGATTTCAGGATGTGACTAAATACCGCTATATTTATTAAGGGAGACAAGAAGTGGGACCACTCAGCGGGATCAAAATCATAGAGTTAGCTGGCATTGGGCCTGGACCCTTTTGTGGGATGCTCTTGTCTGACATGGGAGCAGAAGTTATTAGAGTGGATCGTATTTCCAAGAGGAAAGATCGTATTAATGATGTTTTGACGCGTGGTCGCAAGTCGATCGCTTTAGATTTGAAATCCAATGATGGAAAGGAAGTCGTGTTGCAACTCTGCGAGTCAGCAGACGCAATATTTGAGGGTTTCAGGCCAGGCGTTACCGAACGTCTGGGTATTGGTCCGGATGAGTGTATGGCGCGAAATGGACGCCTGGTTTATGGAAGAATGACCGGTTGGGGTCAAGAGGGTCCCATGGCTCAAGCTGCTGGCCACGATATAAATTATATATCTTTGGTTGGGGCGCTCCATGCGATCGGTGAAAAAGATCAAAAACCGGTACCCCCTTTGAATCTAGTCGGTGACTTTGGGGGCGGCGCTTTGTATCTTGCCTTCGGGATGGTTTGCGCACTTCTTGAAGCAAAATCGTCTGGAAAGGGTCAAGTGGTTGATGCAGCCATGGTAGATGGCGCTGCCTCTTTAATGTCTATGTTTTTTAGTATGAGAGCATCTGGAGCTTTCAAAGCTAATCGTGGGACGAACCTGTTAGACGGGGGCGCTCATTTTTATGGGACTTACGAGACATCAGACGAAAAGTATATAAGTCTTGGTTCGATAGAGCCTCAGTTTTACGCTCTTCTTCTTGAGAAAACAGGGGTCGATGTAGAGAGGTTTTCAGATCAAATGAATGTCAACAAGTGGGAAGGACTTCGAGGTGAACTTGAGACGGTATTCAAGACAAAAACTAGAGATGAATGGTGCCAAATAATGGAGGGCACTGACGTATGCTTTGGTCCAGTTTTGGAGCTTGGGGAAGTCAATACTCACCCACATAATATTTTCCGCGAGTCCTTTACTGAATTGGATGGTGTTCTTCAGCCTAATCCTGCTCCTAGATTTTCTAAGTCAAAAGCCAGCATCCGTAACGGATCTAGGATAGCGGGTGAAGATTCCGTGTCGATACTTGAATCTGCCGGTTTCAATGCAGAGCAAATCGCAGATTTAATAAATAGCGAGGTAGTATCGCAATCATAATAAGTGCCTTACATCTAGATACTAATCTTTAGGGCGAGAAACTAATGGTTTAAAAATCCCAATGAAAACTATCTTTATCACAGGCGCTTCCTCAGGTTTTGGAGAGGCTACGGCTCGAAAATTTTCTTCGGAGGGCCACCGTTTGATACTCCTTGCTCGCAGAAGAGAAAAATTGATTGATCTTGCTCATCAATTGGGCGGGGAGAATAAGTGTCACCTTATATCTGCAGATGTCCGCGATAAGGAGGAAGTAGAAAACGCGTTATCGGGTCTGCCTGAAGAGTTTAGAAGTATAGATGTTTTAGTAAATAACGCCGGTTTAGCTTTAGGTTTGGGTCCGGCGGAGGATGCTTCTCTAAAAGATTGGGAAATTATGGTGGACACCAATATTAAAGGAGTGATTTATCTAACGAAGGCTGTACTCCCGGGCATGATTCGGCGAGGGCATGGACAAATTATCAATATCGGTTCAGTCGCAGGCTCATGGCCATATCCCGGTGGGAACGTTTATGGGAGCACGAAAGCCTTCGTTCAGCAATTTTCGAGAAATTTAAGGAGTGATCTCTCCGGAAAAAATATAAGAGTATCCCTCGTGGAGCCTGGGATGAGCGAAACAGAGTTTTCGCTTATCAGATTTGAGGGGGACCAAGAAAAGGCAAAGGCGGTTTACCACTCTATGAGCCCGCTCAGTGCGGACGACATAGCAGAGACTGTTTTTTGGATTTGCTCGATGCCCGCTCACGTCAACGTTAACCAGATTGAGCTCATGCCAATAGCTCAAGCCTGGGCACCTTTTTCAGTTTACCGAGATTAAAAGAAATACTTTCGTCTTGCCTTGAATATTCTCAAACTCTTATAATCCAACTCCGTTTGGTGCTTTTTTAAATACGGATCTAAATGATAATTATACACGGCTCTTTCCCAATAAAATCTAAAGGTAGGGAAGAAGCAATAAAGAAAATGCAGGACATGGCAAGATTTAGTCGACTAGAGTCTGGTTGCATTACCTATGAATTTTATGTCGGATTGTCTAACCCTAATCTAGTTCTTCTGTTTCAAGAATGGAGCTCAGTCGAAGCGCTGGAGAGTCATTGGGAGACCGACCACATGAAAATTTTTTTAGGTCAACTTCCTGCTATATTGGATGGTGAAGTCGCCACGCGTCGTTACGAAGTTAGATCTGGTAACGATGATCTAGAGACGAGCGAGTATGATAAAGATAGTCCCAGCTATGACTCGATGCAGGGAAAAATCG
>CACFLG010000012.1 GCA_902567095.1 uncultured OM182 clade bacterium | reverse complement strand
AGTCAGAGAGCTTACCGGAGCTTCGGAGTATGTCGTTAACGGGATTATCGGCTACGATCACTACACGGGCGCTGCGACTTTGTCCTACAACGTTTTCGGAGAAAGATTGTTTGTCGCTGGAAGGAACGGCGCTCCCGACGGTTACGAGCAGCCTTTTCATTCTCTTGATTTTACCTACACCTGGTTCCCGACTGATAGCATCACGCTGAAGCTAAGGCTGCGTAACCTACTTGATGAGGAGATATCCATCGAGCGGGAAGGCGTCGAGACCTTTGTTGAAAAACCCGGTCGCGTGATTGCGCTTAATTTTTTATGGGATGTTTAATTAAGAATTGAGTTTTTAAGGAGAGCCCGGCTTACCCCGTCCCTCACATTGGCTGGGTCTCTCCGCACCTTTTCCTGAATTTAAGCGATCTTTCGTTTCCTCCTAGCATTACAGTTTCGGAGCTACATCTCTTTGCCGACCTAAAGGTTTATTTTTGGGAGCTGATCGAGCAAAATTCCCTGAGTTTAAGAGGGAGATATTGATGAAGGACGTATCGGGAAAAATTGGATTTATCACAGGCGGAGCGAGCGGTCTGGGCTTTGCCATGGCGAAAACATTTTTAGCTTCTGGGATGCGAGTCGCGCTTACAGATATCGAGGACGCCGCGATCGAAAAAACCAGGGCCTTCTTTAGTGATCGTGTCGAGGACGTCTTGGTCATGAAAACGGACGTGACTGATCGGGACTCGATGGCTGCGGCGAGAGAACAAACCCTAGAAAAGTTTGGAAAGGTTCATGTTGTTTGCAACAACGCGGGTATCGCTTTAAATAAAAACGCGGCGGACATGACCTACAAAGACTGGGACTGGGTGCTCGGAGTCAACCTAGACGGAGTCGTAAACGGTGTCACGACCTTTGTCGGCGACATAAAAACTCAGGGCGAGGGGGGGCATTTTGTCAACACCGCGTCTATCGCCGGGCATCATGGGATGCTTGGTCTGAGCGGTTACTGCGCAAGCAAGTTTGGGGTCGTGGGCATGTCCGAGGCGATGCGAATTGATCTGGCGGAAGATGATATAGGCATCTCCGTTTTGTGCCCGGGGCCTGTTGCCACAGGAATTTTCAATTCTGAAAGGGTTCGGCCTGAGAAGTTTGGGGGCACCGAGCAGGCCGCCTACCCAATAAAAGAGGGAGCGAGGCAGTCTTTAGAGATGGAAACGTTAGAGCCTGATTTGGTCGGGCAAATGGTGCTTAACGCTGTGATTGAAAATAGGTTTTATATAATGACCCATAGCGAGTTTCAGGAGTGGTTTAAATCCAGGACTGACGAAATTCAAGATGAGTACGACTACTGGAAGAACTTTCGAGAGAAAAACGGCTAAGGAGATTTGAATCTCTTTTAGGTTTATAATTTGAAAGTCGAGGCGTGAGCACCGACCCACCAAAGAAGTATCAGACTTGGATGTAGTCATGACAAAACCGCTTGATGATGTAACCGTCATAGAAATAGACAGTTGGATGGCAGCCCCGAGCGCAGGGGCGATCCTAAGCGATCTAGGTGCCAGGGTAATTAAAATAGAGCCTCTGACAGGTGACCCGATGCGTAACATGAGCCGGAAGCCAAAAAACCAAAGTGATTTGCTTACTGAATATGACTTCCAGTTTGACGTTGATAACCGAGGCAAGGAATCTTTGCTGTTAGATATTACTTCTGAGCAGGGTAGAAAAATTGTTTATGAGCTCTGCGAAAACGCTCAGGTTTTTATGTGCAACTTGTTGCTGAAGCGCCAGGAAAAATATGGTTTCGACGCGGCCTCCCTCCGAGAAGTCAACGCTAAACTTGTGCACGCCACGTTAACGGGGTACGGGACAACCGGGCCAGAGGCGTGGCGACCTGGCTACGACGTGACGGCTTTCTTTGGACGGTCTGGTTTGTATGACGCCATGCGAGAGGGCGCTGAGGGAATGGTGCCTATGGCGAGGCCGGCGCAAGGCGATCACACGACGGGGCTCGCGCTCGTTAGCGCCATCCTGGCCGCTCTGCGTCAAACAGAGCGCACCGGGCATGGGCAGGCGGTAGAGACATCTCTATACGAAACGGCGGTTTGGACCCAGGCGTCAGATTACGCCGTCACCGCGGTTGATAATGCCCCGCTGAGGAAGAGAGCAAGAAATGAACAATTGTCCCCTACCTCGAACCGTTATCCCTGCGGAGACGGTAATTGGATTGTTTTTAATATGCCAGAGCCTTTTTGGTGGCCCCGGTTTTGCGATGCCCTGGGAAAACCCGAGTGGAACGAGGATAACCGTTTTGTTGAGGCAAGGGATCGATACCGAAACATGGAGGTTCTGGTGCCGATGATTGACGAGGTCTTGTCAACTAAGTCTCGCAATGAGTGGGGCAGGATAATGGATGAGAAGGGGATTATCTGGGGACCTGTAATGGGCGTTCACGAAGTCTCTGTTGACGAGCAGGCAATAGCGATAAATCTCTTTCCCGAGATAGTCTTGAAAGACCAAGAAAAGTACCACACCGTGAGAATGCCCATGCAGTTTCACGATTGCGATGTCATGCCCAGCTCAGCCGCGCCAGAGATGGGAGAGCACACCGCTAGGGTGCTCAGTGACCTGGGCTACACAGAGGAAGAGCTCAAAAACTTAATCGAGAAAAAAATTGTTGGTTGAAGTCTATCCTTTTTTAACTCGATGAGTCTTCATTCTTAAGATGCATGAAAAGCTGCCGGTCGTGCCGGGACTGTGCTGACAGACGGTCCGAATTTAACGCCGGCTTATATTTTTTGCCTTTGACGCCAAACACCTTGTCTCCCGTAACGGTCACACGTTGGATTACGCGTTCCCCAGTAAAATCGTTCAGGACCATGTGCTGGGTGCACCTGTTGTCCCACATACAGACGGTTCCTGGGCGCCAGCGGTAACGCACAGAAAATTTAGGGTGAGAGATCCAGCCGATTAGATACTTCAAAACTGCTTCACTTTCCTCTGCGCTAAGTTCCACGATTCTTCGAGTGAAGTGCTGGTTGATATAAAGCGCCCTGCGCTGAGTTTCCGGGTGAAGCCTTACCACCGGGTGAATTGCCATCTGATCCGGTTGGTTATGGGGGTGGGCGTCGTGAAGTGCGGTCAGTCCCTCGCAAAGATCTTTCATCGGTGAACTCAGTTGGTCGTACGCGGCGTAGGTTGAACTCCAGAGGGTGTCTCCGCCGACCTCGGGGCATTTTACGATGTGCATGATAGACATAATAGCTGGCGATGATCTAAAGGTTAGGTCTGTGTGCCACTCATCTGCAATACCGCCCTTGCTTGCTTTAAGCTCGAAAATCTCCCGCGGCAATTTATCATCGCTACTTAGGTTGGGGTGTCCTTCAAGCGAACCAAAACGTTTTCCGAACTCGACGTGTAACGCGGGCGATGGAGACTGGCCCGGCATGAAAATCACTAGGTGCTCAAGCAGCAGTTCCTTCAACTTCTTGACTTGATCGTCATTAAGATTGTTGATTTTAGGGCCGATTACTTCTGCCCCGAGCGCGGGCGAGAGCGGCCTTACTTCCCACCCTGATTCTGAGTTAGTCATTCAATGTTGTAGACAAAGATGCGCTACTAGTGACGGGCCTGAAGGCAACCAAGGTGGCGGCGGCGGCTACATTTATCGAGTCGACTTCGTTATGCAGTTTGATTTTTATCAGTTCGTCGCAAAATTTTTTTGCTTGCGCTGACAACCCATTCGATTCATTTCCCAGAACGAAGGCTTGTTTTTTGGTCTCCGCTGTCAATGACCCTAACTCTTTGGTTCCGTCCGATGAAAGCCCGAAGATACTAAATCCTTTTGATTTCAGATTCTCGAGCCCGCTATCTATTGTCTCGCAGAAAAATATATTGCCCTTTAAGAGAGTTCCTGCGCTTGCCTTGTGAACGAGTGCGTCTATGCTGGCGCAGCCTTTTTTTGGGATTAAGACACCGCTCATGGGCGAGGCCACGACCGAGCGGATGATCATTCCTAGGTTCTGAGGGTTAGTGATGTGATCGGCGACCAATAAATCCGAGGTTGTGGGATCGTAGTCGTTTATGTGCTCGTACTTCTTTGGCTCTATGTCAACTGCCACCCCTTGATCTTGACGGCTGTTTTTCGAGATCCGAGATAGCTCTCTTCGGGAGTGGGTAACTACTTCGACTCCCCGCAGTCCTGCGATCCTTAGGGTTTCGTTAATGGTCTCGCCCTCTTTGTTCGAGTCCGACACGTGAAGTCTGAATATCTGAACAGATTCATCTTTGAGTGACTCGAGGACGGGCTTTCGCCCGTACAAGGTGATGATGTTTTCAAATTTCTTTTTTGTGCGTTTTGGGAGATCCATAACGTTTTGTTTTAAAGATCGCCTGTTGCTTGCACGATTAACCTATGGAACTATCAAGTTGGTCGGCAATTTCTTCCGGCGAAACCGTGGGCTCAAACCTGGCGACGACTTCTCCGTCCTTGTTCACGAGGAACTTGGTAAAGTTCCAGGCGATGTCCGCTTTCCCTTCCGGGTTTGGCTTTGCTTCTTTGAGCCTTTTATAAAGCTCGCAGGCGTTCGGTCCATTGACCTCGATCTTTGAGAATAATTGAAAATTAACGTCATATTTCTCTTTAGCAAAAGAGAGTATTTCTTCATCTGCCCGAGGTTCTTGCGAGCCGAATTGGTTGCATGGGAAACCGAGCACGGTTAAATCATCTCTTTGTTTTTCTAGAGCACACAGACCTGTGTACTGGGGCGTTAGGCCTCACTGGCTCGCGAGATTGACAATAAGTAGAGCCTGTTCTTTATATTCTGAAAAAGCAATTTCCTCGCCCGTTATGCTTGTCATTGATATGTCGTGGATAGTCATTTTTTGCCTCTATTCTTTTTAAGAAAATATACCATGTAGGTACCATTTATCACGGCTTAAGTCGTAATATATCCAATATAGGGCGCCTGATGAATCGCGGGCGATAAAATAATCCCTGGCCACGGGGTGATTGTCCCACCAGCCGACGTCTATTCTCTCTGGCCCGCGCAGGATTTTAAGCGTTTCCAGAGAGTCTGGTGATCTATTCTTTTCTGGTATTCTCTTTGGCGCTTTTAATAGCAGTAACGGTCTTGGGTTTTCTTCCTTGTCCGAGTCCATCTGCTTGCTTGATTTTATTGGGTTGTTAGTCTGCCCTAGTTGCTCTTTCGACCAAGAAAGCTCTGGGCGATGATCGCTCACCGTTGATAGTGTATAGCAGGAATCAGGGCCTAGCTTTGCGGTCATCATATTAATTAATTGAACTCTCCATTTCTCTTCGGTCTTGCTAGGAAAGTAGCCGTCTTTTTGTCTAAATTGAGTCTCATGAAAAAGATCTCCCGAGTCGTCTTTTGACTTAGAAAATCGTTCCGACAATAGACATATATTATCTATCTCTGGCATGAGGTTTGTTTTTTCTAATTTTAATTTGGCGAGCATCAAAAAAATCCGCAAGTCTTTTTCTGGTTTCGCTAGAAGAACTGACAGTGTTTTTGGTTTGTAATTCCTGTGGGAGATTTTGAATAATAAAGAATCCGTTAGTAACTTCCTTGCGTCCAGGAATTCGTTTAGCTCTCCGATAAGACGTCTCATGGGAAAAATAAGCGAATTCTTATCGGAGATTTCTGGGATTAGTGTGATATCACTTTTGAAATACGGTTTGTTCTCTATAAATATCTGTGGGTCGGGAATGGTTCCAATTAATTTTTTGAGGTAGAGCGTGAATTGACCACCAAACCTGTGGCTCAGATCACTTAATGGAAGCCTAAATAGCTGCCCGCAATTGTAGACTCCCATTTTGTGCAAGGAGCCTACTATTTTTTGGTCTACCTCGAGGATATGAATTGGTATGCTTGAGATTGATGTTTTTATATCTTTTAAATTTTTTCCTGCATTGGCCTCCGAAAAACATTGCGCAGAGAGTGGGCTCATGTTGACGCCTACTTGAACACTTAGACCTTTTTCTTCGAGGCTCTTTAGAATTTTTTGTTGTATCTTTTTCAAGCCGCCAAATAGCTTCAGCGATCCTGAGAGCTCTAGAAGAACGCTTTTTGGTTTTTTAATTGAGACGTTAGGTGTAAATCGATATAACCACTGAGCTATCTGGGATAATTTTTCTATTTCTCTGCTTTTGTTTCTCTCAAAGAAATTTATAGATTCATCTATCGTTAAGGCTTCAGCGACACTGATACCTGGTTTTAATCCTAGGTTTCTAGCTTCTTGATTTAAGAAGACGACTATTTTTTTTTCGGTGATTAGGACGGCTTCTTTTGTTCGGTCTCTCGTAAAAACCTCTACTGCTAAATTAGGAAAGCACAAGCAAAGCCATAATTTTTTAGATTCCACTTGATTGATGAGTCGCCGAGATGTTGATGGGTGTAAGAGATAATTTTTTTTTGTTAGCTTCTTCAGAAATTAGAATAGTTTTTTTTCTGGTAAGCGTTCTTCTTTTTTGATGTAGTTTGTCTAGAAGAGTGATTTTGAATTCAGGGCTTTGCCAGCCACCGTGCCGTTTTAGTATCTTAACCCTCATGTTTGTGCTTTCAGCGGAACGGCAGCTCCTTAGTCTTACTCGCAGTTCTGCTGGTGAGGTTCTGCTTGCTAACCTCTCGGATCTCAGGAGTATCGTCCAGCAGTTGCCCTCTCTGCTTGCGACCTGTAGACGTCTTACTTGAGCATCTTTGATTTGATTTGGCCAGGCGATAACAGCTCTGCAGCTTTTTGAAGAAATCGATTTCTCGAGCGCCCACAGGTAGTCTCCCAGCGTTTTTTGCGTAATTATCAGCAGGCGGTCGAGATCTACTCCTTCCTGTTCCAGCGCGGGCGCGTAAGGAATATGAGGCGGGTTGATAAGAGCAATCCATCGACTCTGTGACCTGCTAAGACGAGAAATAGCCGGCATCATCAACTTCAATTCTCCGATACCTGTGCGATCGTATAGGACCTCGGTGACGCCACTTTGCGGCCATCCTAGCCCTGGTAATTCTTTATCTAGAATTTCAAACCCTGAACTCACGGTCTGCCTGTACTCATTATCTATTTTCGATGCTTTCCATAGACCAGTTTCTCTCATTAGGTTTTCGAGAGATTTTTTCGGATCAGATTTATTAATGCCGGCTCCTTTATACTGTATAAATATACAGTATAAAGCCAGGTAGGATTTTTTGGCAATCGATATTTAGAAAATTAATTTCTGCGGGAATGGTAAAGATCTTCGTTCTCTACATCTTTTAAGAAACACCTTATTTTCTTAGTCATGAGCTTCGAGTTCTCTACCATGATGGCGTGCGATGCATTTTTTATCTCAAAAAAACGGGATATCGGCGCTAACTCAGAGTAACGTTTTATCGTCGAGGGCCGGGCTTCGTCATGTTCGCCGCAAAGAAACAGTGTTGGTATTTTTATGCTTTGAAGTTTATTTACGCCATCGTAATCTTTTAGGGTGCCGGTCGCCCAAAATTCAGAGGCGCCCCACATGTGCTGGTAGATGAGGTTCCCTGTTCCATTTTTGACTTTTTTCATTCTTTTGGAGGCTGTTTTGTTTCTGCAGACGTGCCTGGCGTAGTAAGACGAGACCACATCTTGATATACCTTGGAGTCGGTTGCTCCAATTTCATGACAATACTGAATGATTTTCTGCTCTTTTTTAGACATCTTCTTGATAAGAACATCAGCGTCCTCTTGCCAATCTTTTGCAGAAAACATTGGGCTTTGGAAACCCAAAGACTTTATCTGTTTGCTCTTCCTAGATCTCGAGAAGTACTCAAGCGCTAAAGTTGCTCCCCAGGAAACTCCCATCAGATGAAAGTGCTCCAACTCCCAGGCCCTGACGAGAATATCCAACTCCTTTATGAATGTTTGGATATTCCAAAATTTTTTTGAGAGAGCGGTGCTCCTGCCGCCACCGATTTGGTCATAGATAAACACCTGCCTCTTGTCAGACAAGAAAAATAAATCTTTTAGGAATCGGCTGTGGCCTCCTGGGCCCCCATGCAAAAAAATTAACGGCGCTTTGGAGGCTCTCTTTCTACCACGTTTTTCAAAAAAGGTTTTACCAAAGCGGTGCTCTACGAAGGCCATCTCTAGCCTTCCCCTTGATTTTTCTTGGCTCGCAGTTCCAATGAATTCCTCTCGTTTTCTCTCATAACTCGGAGTAAATTCTTCCCAGCAATTTTTTCTATCTCAGCCTCTGAGTATCCTCTTCTTAAGAGCTCTACAAAAAGCGCTGGGAACTTGGACACATCCTCTAGCCCGGTTGGAGCCCCTGGCATGCCGTCGTAGTCGCTACCTAGCCCAATGAAGTCGCTTCCTATCAGATTACGCACGTGATCTATGTGGTCAGCTACGTCTTTTATTGAGGACTTCGGCACCAGATCACTCGAGACTTGTTCAAAAAAGAACTGTCGCCTTTCTTCAGGGGTGCCCGATATTTTTTTGGCTTTTTCTTGAATGTCCTTCCATGCCTGATCGACCCGTTGAGAAATATAAGATGGAAAAAAAGTAATCATAATAATTCCATTGTTTTCTTTAAGTTTGATCAGTAACTCGTCTGAGACATTTCTCGGGTGCTTCGTAACAGAGGCAGCGCTCGAATGCGAAAATATGACAGGGGAAGATGAAGCGTCTAACGCTTGATTCATAGTGCTAATAGAAACGTGCGAGAGATCGACCAGCATGCCGATCCGGTTCATTTCTTTTACTACCTCTACACCGAATTCGGTTAACCCCCCAACCTGGCGCACGTCAGTAGCCGAGTCCGCCCAGGAGAGTCCCTTCGAATGAGTTAAGGTCATGTACCGGGCACCCAACTTGTAAAGCATTCTAAGAGTTGCCAAAGAATTTTCGATAGAGTGCCCCCCCTCAATACCGATCAAGGACGCTATCTTTCCTTCACTGTGTATTCTCAAAATATCGTCGGCGGTGAGCGCTATTTCTAAGTCAGATTGGTTTTCCGTTACTAGCCGATGGACGATGTCAATTTGCTTTAAGACTTTGCCAGTGTCGCCCGCCTCGCCTGCGTACTTGTTTATCGGGATGAAAACTGACCAAAACTGCGCCCCGACCATGCCCCGTCGCAATCTCGCGAGGTCAGTGTGGGTAGGGCGGGAGATGATCTCAAGGTTTCCTCTAAATGGTAACTTGCTAAGGTCCCCGTTCGCCCGCATTGTGTAGAGAATTGGCAGGTCGTTGTGCCCATCGATCAAAGGGGTTCGTTTGAGTATCTTTGCTACCTTCGCCTCTAATTCTTCTGTGTCAGACAGTGCGATAGAGGAAGTTAGGAGGAACAAAGTGATTATGGCAAGGTAATGCAGCATTTTTTTCTCTTCAAAAAAAAACATTAAAACATTATCGTTAGTAAAAAAACGAGGCTTGTTTATGGCTAATTATGAATTCATAGAGCTTTCAGTTTCTAATCACGTGGCGTTGGTAAAATTGAACCGGCCGGAGATTATGAATGCACTTAACTGGCAGATGTACTCTGAGTTAGAGGATTCCTTTTTAAGTATTCAGAAAGATTCCGATGTTAGATCGGTAGTTTTGACTGGACAGGGTCGCGCGTTTTGCTCAGGCGACGACGTTAAAGAAATTATGGTGGCGGGTGGCGGGTCAGACCGCCTTCAACGCGTTAGGCCTGGGACCACCCCGGCTGCAAAGGCCATACTTGACTGCGACAGACCGATTGTGGCCGCCGTCAATGGGCCAGCGGTTGGCTGGGGCATGGATCTCTCTCTTATGGCTGATTTTAGGATAGCTTCAGAGAGTGCCTCGTTTGGAGAGCTGTTTGTAAAGAGAGGGTTGGTTGCTGATGTGGGTGGGTTAGTAAGATTACCGAAAATTGTAGGCCCCCAGCGCGCGGCCGAGCTGCTTTTTACTGGAGAGGTGATCTCTGCTGAGCGAGCGTTAGGGATAGGCCTAGTCATGGAGGTGGTTCCCCATGATCAGCTGCTTGCCTCAGCAAACGCGCTTGCAAATAAAATTGCGGAAAATCCTCCTCTTGCTGTGAGATATCTCAAAGAAGGCCTCCGGCGGTCGTTTTATGGTGATTACGATGAGATGGGCAATTGGATATCTCAGACACTCGGGGTGCTCTTCAAGACACAAGATCACAAGGAAGGAGTAGCAAGTTTTTTAGAAAAGCGAAAGCCTGTATTTTCTGGAAAGTAGGTGAGAAGCTTGCGGACTCTTAGCGGGGCCATATTTTTTCTTTTTATCTTTGTCAGCGGTTGTGGCATTCCTGAGAAGAAGGTCTCCCCAAACGCTAAAAAGATAGTTGTTGCTAGAGAGGCGCATGGTTTTACATGGGATGACGCCTACGCTCATCTTTCAAATTTTGACAGTCCGTCCGTTCGCGACTATCTGCAGCAGGAGGCCGTTTTCTTTGATGATCAAGTCAAGCCTTTGCAGAGTTTGATTAATGTTTTGTCCCAGGAATTAAACTCTAACTTACCCCAAACTCTTTCATCTAAAAGATTCCGACAAGGAGAATTTGATTGGCACGCCTCGGTCGCTTCGGGCACTCAGTATCGAACCTTCACCCGACAGCACATTAAAACCGGTGAAAAGGAAGTGGTGCTTGACCTAAACCTTGTCGCCGGGGACAGCTCTTATTTCAAGTTAGGACATTTTGATACGAGCCCGGATGACGAGTACGTTGCTTACTCTGAAGATCGAACAGGCAGTGGACAGTACAGCTTGGTGCTTGTAAATATTCTGACTAGAGACACACACAGGGTGGCCGATAATCTCGATCCTCGTTTTGCTTGGTTGGGTTCAAAAATTGTTTGTTCAAATACTAACTCAGGTGAAGTGTGGCTGATTGATAAAAATAGCCAACATGAAGTCGTGTTCGTTGAGAAAAACCGGGGCGCTTCGATCGAGATTCATCGAGCTGCAACAGGAAGACCAATAATAATTTCGAATACAATTGATTCAACAGAGATACATCTCGTCACTGATGGAGCAAAGGCAGAGATCGTCAGAGAGAGAGAGCCGGGTCATCGCTACCGAATCAAGTTTCATGAAAACAAACTTTTTGCGCTCTCGAACTTAGAAACCTCGGACTTTGATCTGGCGGAGATTTCACGTGAAAAAGGCCTTAAAAAGGATTGGAAATTTCTTAATCTGAAGGCAGACGGCACAATTTTTGATTTTGACGTTACCAACAAGGGCTTTCTTCTTCACACTCGTTCAAGATTACGTGAACAGATTAAATTGATCGGCTGGGACCACTCTGAAACCCAGATAGCGAAAGCCGGCGTTGGGGAGAGCCTTGGCCTCCATTCAATTGTCGAGGGGCGACGCGTTAATTTTTGGCGACGGGATCTGCGTCGAGCAGATGAATTACATCAGTTCGATCTGGCGAGTGGCCAGCTAATGTTATTAGATGCTCAGTATCAGTCCCCTCAAGTTAAGAGCAGACTTTTGGATGTCGAGGAGCTTTGGTTCGCCGCCAGAGACGGGACGCGAGTCCCCATTACCTTGTTGTATAAAAAGGGAACCAAATTAGAAGAACGTCCGGTTTTCGCTTCAGCCTACGGGGCTTACGGTCTTACAAGACCGCCACGTTACAACCCCTCGCTTTTGCCTCTGCTTGACCGCGGTTTTCTAGTCGCGAATGTCCACGTAAGGGGAGGTGGTGAACTGGGCCCTGAGTGGCACGAGGCGGGGAGGAATAAAAACAAAATTAAGGGCCTTAGAGATCTGGCGGATGCAATAGACGCCCTTCAGAAAAACGGGATTGGCGATCCTGAAAAGTTTATCATTCGGGGCCGCTCAGCGGGTGGCACGCTCGCTGCTTTTTTGGCTAACGAGTATCCCTCGCTGATTAACACCGTGATTTTAGAGAACGCGTTTCTTGATGTCTTAACTACCCTGAGTGATGACGCATCCCCGGGTATTGAGAGAGATCGCAATGAGTGGGGAGATCCTGGAGATCGAGATGTTTTTCTGGCTCAGTACGCGTACTCGCCATATCAACAGATAAAAAACCAGGTTTACCCTAATCTTTTGGTTATGGCCTCTAAATTTGATGGGCGGGTTGGCGCTCAGGAGTCAGTAAAATGGGTCGCAAAACTCAGAGAATTGAACGGAGCTCGAATAAAGCTTTTGTTTCACCTGGATGAGGTGTCTGGCCATGGAGGACCCACTGATCAATATTTGCTGCACAGAAAAGAAGCGATAGAATATGCTTTTATCATAAAGGCCGTCGGTGCAGAGAAAAAAATTTGATTATTGAAGAGAAACAAGAGATCGCCGCCTCTCCAGAAAAAGTATGGCAGGGTCTAAATAACCCCGAAACCTTGAGGTCGTGCTTGCCGGGCTGCGAGGAGTTTGAGCTCCTAGGAGCCAACAAATTCTTAGTGGTGATGCAGGCAAAGATCGGTCCGGTTAAGGCAAAGTTCAAGGGTGAAATTGAGTTAGATGATATTAACCCACCGAACTCCTATACTATTACGGGTTCTGGTAAAGGAGGAGTCGCCGGCTTTGCGAAAGGGGTGGCTAGGGTTTCGCTTGCCAGTCTTAATAACGGAGATGTTACCGAGATGAATTATCGGATCGAGGTTACTGTGGGGGGTAAGTTAGCACAGGTTGGCTCGAGATTGGTCTCTGGGGCAGCGAAAAAGCTAGCGGGCCAATTTTTTGAAAAGTTCGGCCAAGAACTTTCCGTTTAATGAAGGGAAAGCTAGCGATTTGAGAAGTTTGCAAACTGAACAAAAGGGGAGAGGGTATGGCTAGGGAGGTTAACCTGAAGGTAAACGGAGAGGACGTTTCTGAGCAGCTCCAGGAAAACACACTCCTTGTGGACTTGCTTCGCGAGACGCTGAGGCTCACGGGGACTCATGTAGGCTGTGATACCTCACAATGTGGGGCTTGTACGGTGCATCTGAATGGCCGCGCTGTGAAGTCTTGCACGGTGCTTGCTGTTCAGTGTGAGGGATCTGAAGTAACGACGGTTGAAGGTATAGGGAGTCCCGAGAAGCTGCATCCGATGCAGGAGGCATTCAGCGAGTGTCACGGATTGCAGTGTGGTTTTTGTACTCCTGGCATGATCATGTCGGCGATTGATTTAGTTCATCGAGAGGAGAGTCTGGATGAAAATTCTATCAGAGAGGGGCTTGAAGGAAATATTTGCCGCTGCACTGGATATCATAATATCGTCCGTTCGGTAGAGTTGGCCGCTACAAAAATGAGAAATTAGACATGTATGATTTTAACTATCACCGGCCCACGAGCCTCGATCAGGCATTTGAAATCTTCTCTAACAGCGAAGACGCTTCCTATTTAGCGGGTGGCCATACCTTGTTGCCTTCAATGAAGCAGAGACTGGCTGCACCAACAGATATTATAGACCTTGGCGGTATAAGCTCTCTCGAGGGTATTAAGTCTGAGAGCGACGAGTTGGTGATCGGAGCATTGACCAATCACGATGAAGTCGCCACCTCTGCATTGGTAAGCAGTGAAATTCCGTCGATTGCGAAGCTCGCTAGTAACATCGGAGATGCCCAGGTAAGGAATCGCGGCACCATTGGTGGTTCCATTGCCAATTCAGACCCTGCAGCAGACTATCCCGCCGCTGTGCTTGGCCTCGGCGCGCGTCTGGTGACTAATAAAAGAGTAATAAAAGCGGACGATTTCTTTGTTGACATGTTTGAGACTGCATTGGAAGAAGGAGAGATTCTGCAGGAGATAAAATTTCCAAAGCCCGATAAGTCGGCCTACCAAAAACTTCCTAACCCAGCCTCAAGGTATGCCGTGGTGGGGGTATTTATCGCCAGCCGAAACGGTTCGGTAAGGGTAGCGATTACAGGAGCAGCCCCCTCAGTTTTTCGAGCGCCTGAGTTGGAATCTCGGCTTTCTGAAAGCTTCTCTGTTGAAGCCATAGAGAACGTAACCCTTGAAAGCGAGTTAATGAATGATGATATGCACGCCTCTGCAGCTTACAGGGCCAGTCTCTGCGTTGTAATGGCAAAACGTGCTGTCGCAGATATGCTCAAAATTTCTTAGCTCAGTCTTTATTCTTTAAGTTATTGTAAAACCGTTCCAGAACCTCAAAGGGTTGCGAGCCATACAAGAAAAGATCTTTGGCATGAAAAGTCGGGACTCCCGTTATGCCGTTCTCTCTTGCAAACTCCCAGTCTTGATTTACCTCGTCGGCAAAAGATCGCTTTTCAAGCGCTTGCTCAGCAAGATAGGGATCCAAGCCAGCGCTCTCTGTTATCCCCAATAGGGTTGGGATATCTCCCAAATTTTTTTGATCAACGAAATACGCTTCAAAAAGCATTATGTGAATTTTATTTTCAGCGTCTTGGGAATCTGCCCAGGCCGCGAGTTCCTGGGCCATCCTGCTGTTGCTTATTAGGTCTCTACGCACGAACTTCAAGCCCTGCATTTGAAATTGGTTCTCTAGATGCTCAGAGTATGCCTTGCGATTTGCTTTATCTTGCTTGTCGCCCTGATCCTTGACCTTAAGACCTTCCTTAGGGATCCTAGGGTGGAGAGGGTAGTGACGCCATTTTATCGATACGTCTTTTTCTTCTATAAGTTTGTCTATACTCACGGTACAGAGGTAGCACCATGGTCATATGTAATCTGAAAAAACTTCAATATTTACTTCACTCTTTTCAATCATAGCTCGTCCATGTCTTCGGAGTTATCTTCTTTTGGTTATATCTCGTCGATGCCGGATCATAATAAAAGCGCGTCGTGTTGCAGTTTAACCTGCTTTTCTTAGCAAGTGCCATCCCAATACCACTGACACTAAGATAGGAAGGCCGGCTGCTATTATTGGAGAAAAATTGAACACTAGGCTCGCTGGCCCGAAAAAATCCTGAAGAAATTTAAAGCAAATACTGAAAGTGATTCCTGCTACTAATCTAGTTCCAATATTTGTCTGTCTGAGTGGTCCAAAAATAAAAGAGACTCCAACAAGGACCAGAGCTAGAGAGGCTAGAGGCTGGAAAATCTTTTTCCACAATCCTAGCTCGAACTGACCGAACTCTAAACCCTCCTTCTGCAAGAAAGAGATTTTTTGTTGGAGCTCTCTGATTGACATTCTGCTGGGGTCAACAAGAATTTCTGTGTTAAGTTGGCTCGGCGTGATGCTCGTTTCCCAGTCGATCGATTCCTGTATTTTTCCCTCAGTTTGGTAACCGATTTTTGTCGTTTTTACGTTAAAAAGGGACCACTTTGCCTGAAGATAATCGTAGGTCGCTTTTTCGGCCCAAACAGTTTTTACGACCCTACCGTTTTTTTCTTCTATCAAATTAACATCTCTCAGTCTTCCGTCACTGAATACCTTCCCAAGTCTTATGTATGTTTTGTCCTCCTTGAACCAGAAGCCGCTTGAAGGTGTGATGTCTTCCTCTAAACCACTTTCTTTGATTACCCTAGCGTTTTTTTCAAATTTCGGTAATGCAGTTTCTCCGAGGAAAAGGCCAAGTAAAACGATCACTAAAGCAGGTTTTGCAGCGGACCATGTGATTTCCCATGTAGACATCCCGAAGCTTCTCATCACAATTAGTTGGCTACTATTTGCGAGCAGTCCAAGTCCTGACAGGCATCCGAGCAAAGTTGCATACGGGAGCGTCTCGTAAAAAATCCTCGGAATGCTGTAAACGATATATTTTAGAGCAGATAGAGCATCGTATTTTTCGTTTAGATCGCCGATTTCCTCGAGAAACGTGAGCACTGATAAAAGCCCAATGAGCCCCGATGAGGATATCAGTATTCCAAGAATAACTGTCTTGCCTATATAGAGATCGAGCTTTTTCAATCTTTTTCGCTCGCTCGAATCTCTGAGGAACTTATGTCAACTCTGAAATCTGACTCCGGTATTTCATCACAAAGTTCTAAAAGTGCGGCAGATATCGTGATGCTGGAGAGCGTTAAAAACTGGCCATCGACTAGCCTGCCGAAAACAAGAAAACGAATGTTCTGTGTCTTGAATTTTTCTAGGATTTTGCTTTTGTTTCTTTTTCCATTGTAATACCCAGCCTCATCGATTCTTGCCAAAGTATCGATCCCCACTATAAAAGTTGTGCTTGGGAAAAGATCTGCTTTCTCCTCAAACGTAGCCGCGTTTGTGAAGACTATTTCTTGAGTAGGTATATTTCGTTCTTCCATGCTCACGAAATCTAGTGGTGGTTTGTCGACATTTTTTACGGAGATTTCCAGCGCTGGTCGGACATTAAGTTTTTTCTCTGCTAACAAGATTATTCTCTCGTGTCCCTCGTGAAATGGGGCGAAGGACCCTGGGAAGACTGCTGCATATTTTTTATCGTTTGTTTTGTTTGTGTTGCCCTCTAGTAAGTCTTCCCAAAGACTGGGTGCTTCAACTGAAGTTTCGTTAAAATTTAACCCTTTATAATCAGTCTCTAGAGAAAGGGTGTTTGCAATTGCAACGAAAATCAGTTGCCTGCACTGATTTTCTTGTTGCGCGCGAGTCAATGACTGATCTAACTGCATGTCGAGGGTTCGCGAAGTAGTGCGGGACTGCACGCATACATGGCAACGGTCTTTGCCGCGTCTCTCCCGTGTTGTCCGGAGCGCTGCCGTGCAGCCCAAACCAATGACGCTGCTCCGTCCCGCTATGTCCTTGGCTCGTTTGAAAGACTCCATAGCCATTGCTCTTGCTGTCCTAGAATTACACGCATAGGTCTGTGTTGATCCCAAGAATTTCGAGAGAGAGTTTGGGTGATAGGGCACTATTGCTTCCAGTACAAGTTGGGAAACACCGCTGACCGAAAAGAAGTTCTTTAAAACAGTTGCTCCGCCCCCGGTGATCGATAGCACCATCGGAGTCTTAGCTTCCTTCATTTCTTGGATTAGTT
The DNA here is from genome assembly GCA_902567095.1 of uncultured OM182 clade bacterium. Lineage (GTDB taxonomy): Bacteria > Pseudomonadota > Gammaproteobacteria > Pseudomonadales > Azotimanducaceae > UBA9659. The sequence goes on along the minus strand of CACFLG010000012.1, from coordinate 22,803 downwards.
TTGTTGACACTCGATTTTTAAGTTATAAAAACGTCTAGTTTATCCTAAAATTTGGCTTTGGAGCCCTTGTAAGTAAAAAAATGACTAGACTGGTATATAGTTCTATTACACTGCTTTGCCTATGTTGTTCTGTTGCGGCGGAAAGTCCCGCGGCTAAAGAATACCTATTAGAAGATCTGAAGAATTATGAGTTTGAAAATGAAAGAGAGGAGCTCATTATTGAAGATCTTTCTGTACTGCAAAGTTATGCCTTAGATTCTCAGCGCAAAGAGCTCAGAGATTTGCTGGCCCGAAAGCTTGGCGTATTGTCTCTGGAAGGCAACAAAAATGATTTGCCTGCCTTGCAACAGTTGATCCTCGCGGGTGGGTTTGAGCGGAAAGACGTCAGAGCGTGGCAATCTTTGGGGATTGTTTTCGGAGATATTCTGGTAGCCGAGCATGGTCTTAAGTGGATTAGCTACGAGGATGATTTAGGCAAAAGCAAGGCCCTGCGTTGGAGACAAACAGATAACTTTGTCTTTCCCGTTACATTTTTTTCCAAGCGCATTCATTTCAAGGAACGGTTTACAATCTCTGAGGTTTATGAGCAAATCTCCCGAGAGATTCGAGCCTTTAAGAATTACTGAACAAAATCGATTTAGATTTGAGCCATGTCTCTAAAATGCTAAACTTCTCTAGGGAGAAAAAGATGCTTTCATTCGGTTGGCTAAAAGCGGTTCTAAAATTTGTGTTCGTTGATTCGTTAGTGAATCTGTTAGGGCATTTGCTCGAGCAGCCATTAGTAATGTGGCTGTTTATAGGGTGGGGCTGGGTGTCGGTGTGGGTGATGCTGTTTTCTATGTTCGACACGGTTGGGCAGCTCTAAAATCGCCGAGCCAAATCTTTAGGGGCCAAGCAGGGCCCGATAGTTTTGGATTACTTTATCTCCAAAGCTCGAAGTAGACACGATCTCTTCATCAGATGTTTTGCTCCTAAGATCAGCAGTAGAGATCCCAGATTCGAAGACGTTTTTCATTGACTGCCAAAGGATATTCGCCTCTTCTTCCATCCCAAAACTCATCTCTAACATCATGGCAACAGAACCGAGCATCGAGTATGGGTTCGCGATATTCCTCCCCGCTATGTCTGGAGCTGATCCGTGCGATGGCTCGTAATAAGATTTGGTTGGGCCTACGCATGCGGAGGGCATAAGCCCTAATGAGCCCAAGATCCCGCCTCCTTGATCGCTGAGGATGTCCCCGAACATGTTTTCCATAACCATCACGTCGAATTGGTTTGGTTTGAGGCAAAGCGCCGTTGCGGCAGCGTCCACGAGCAGGTTGACGACTTTAATCTCGGGGAAGTCCTTGCGCACTTCCTCTAAGATTTCGTTCCAAAATACGCTAGACATAAGAACGTTACTTTTGTGGATGTTGTGCAATATTTTTTTTCTTTTTTGTGCCTGCTGGAAAGCGACCACTAGTATTTGTCGGATCTCGCTTTCTTTATACTCAAGATTTTCTACTACGTATCTTTCTCCATCTGAGTTAAGCCCTCGCTCTTTTTTCCCAAAGTAAAGCCCGCCAACAAGCTCTCTTATCAAAAGTATATCGATGCCGTCACCAATTATCTCTGGCTTCAGGGGAGAAAAATGTGCCATCTTCGCGCTCAGGAATATTGGTCTATAGTTGGCAAAAGTGTTGTACCTTGCCCGAAGCGGAAGTATTGCTCCGCGCTCGGGTTGCTCTTCGACTGGGATTTTTTGCGATTCCTCATAAGATAATCCAACGGGGCCTTTCAAAATAGCATCGGCTTGATCACATATCGATTGTGTCTCCTCAGGGAATGCACTTCCGTGCTTGAAGTATGCGCTGGCGCCGAAATCCGCTGTGAGAATTTCGAATTTAGCTCTGCCCAGGTCTTCAATGACCTCCAGCGCCCGTAGGGCCTGGGTCATTATTTCTGGCCCAATGGCATCTCCGGGTAACACCGCAATTTTAAGTTTCTTCTCCATGAAAGCTCTTGCCTAAAAAGAATGATTTTAACACGCAAATGAATTTGTCGGCCGGTTTATTTGTAGAGGAGGAATTCTTTCCTTTCCGCCGCCCAAGCTTTTTCGTGTTCATCTAAAGTTTTCGCGAGATCACTAAACGTATTGTCTGAGTTATCAACCCATTTTCTCAGTTGATCGCTTCCGTCAATAACATCGATGGGAATTCTATCTTTTTCATACTCGTACTCGTGGTAGCGCCAAATATCTGCTTCAGGCAAGAGTTTTCTGTATGACTTTAGGAGCCCCGAAACCAAGCGATATGGTTTAAATCCATGATGGTCATAGGTTTCGACGTCAGTGTGAATCTGAAGTCCGGCGCAGAGTTTATTTTTGTGTTTGTTTGAGGTAGGCGAAAAGAAACAGGGCCTGAGTTTAGCCCCTCTTAACCAATGCCCCACCTCTTCGCGCATTAAGCTGATCATGTCTAAAACTGGTAAATCAGGGGCGCCTAAGACTTCCAGGGGCCGAGATGTTCCCCTGCCCTCGCTCAAAGTGGTCCCCTCCAAAAGAACTGTTCCAGAAAAACATCTAGCCATATTTAAGCTCGCTGCGTTCGGGCTAGGGTTAACCCAGGGCAGACTCAAAGTAGGCCAGCCAAGTCCGGGTTTTTGTTCTGGTCTGTAGTCCACCATTTTTACAACCTTTATTTTAACATCACTTTTTAGCGACTTTATGAACCAAAGCGAGAGCTCACCGACCGTCAAGCCATGCCGGGTTGGTAGCGGAGCACAGCCTACGAAGCTCTCGTTCCCTTCACTTAGAAAAGTTCCGTCTATTGGTCTACCCGCAGGGTTTGGCCGATCGAGAATCCAAAGCTCAAGACCTTGTTTCTCGCAGGCTTGGATAAAGTAGAAAAGCGTTGTGATGTAGGTGTAGATCCTGCATCCGATATCCTGCAAATCAAAAAGTACAATATCGAGCCCATGCAGCATTTCCTCCGAGGGGAACCGGAACCGACCGTAAAGACTGAAAACGTCTATCCCGTGCACCTGATCATGGTAATCGTCTGATTCGATCATATTGTCTTGTTTGTCTCCTCGCATTCCATGCTGGGGGCCAAACGCGCGCGTAATGTTTGCGCCTTTTTTTATTAAGAGATCAATGCTGTGCTCGCATCGTGAGCTAACCGAGGCAGGGTGCGCGACCAAGCCCACCGAAGATTTTTTCAGTGTTTGGAGAGCATCTGGATCATCCAGGAGCGCCTCTAGCCCGAGTCTAAAGCTCATGTAATAAGTCCTCAGTTAAACAAAAATGGGCTGATGAGTTGAAGGAATGAAAATCAGGCCTTTCCTGATGCGCAGGGGCAAAATAAGTTACCTCCCCATGAGTGTTTTTTATAACGGAAGCAGGGTTAATCAATAGTTGGGAGGCAAGCTTGTCTAGGAATTCAAAACGAACCCAAAAAATATTCGTATCTAGGGATTTAACCTCTGATACGATTACGCTTCTGGATTTTTCCATTTCGGTGCGGTAGCCACTAAATTCATACGCGTTCCACTCTCCATCCAAGGACACGTTAAGCTCTTTGTAGTTGCTCTCTTTAACATCTTTAAGAAACAGTTCCATGCACGTTGATTTCCAAAGCTCGTTTTCTCTGACTAAAACTTTCTTTTGAGGTATCAAGATTTCATTGATCTCACTCAAGTCGTAGCTAATTTCAATAGACCTAGGCTTGATATCAAGCTCCGTTGATATCCTTCTGTTGCCATCGAATTCGCAAAGTGTAATGTCCATGGTATTCGATGTTATTCTTTAAAGGTGTGATGGCAAGTTAAAGTTTGAGAATTTGAGGTTACGGTATGAAAGACCATGAGTACGATTTAATTGTAATTGGGGCAGGATCAGGCGGCGTTAGAGCAGCAAGAATGAGTGCGTCGTATGGTGCCAAAGTTGCCATTGTTGAGAAACAATACTTGGGAGGAACTTGCGTCAACGTAGGCTGCGTGCCTAAGAAGCTATTTGTTTATGCTTCTCATTTTTCAGAAGATTTCCAAAACTCAGTCCGATTTGGCTGGTCCGAAGGGAATTCTGAGTTTGATTGGCCTACTCTTTTACGAAACAAGAATAGTGAAATCGCGAGATTAAATGACATTTACAAAAAGCTCCTAGACAACGCGGGTGTTGATCGTTTCGAAGGCACAGCCGAAATTATTGACGCGCACAATGTAAAGGTTGGACGAAAAGAGATTTCTTCTCAAAAAATACTGATTGCGACTGGTGGGCAGCCAGTAAGACCAAAATTTCGTGGGTCAGAGCATGTCATTACTTCTGATGATGCCTTTTACCTAGAGAGCTTGCCTCCTCGATGTTTGATAATTGGTGGCGGCTATATCGCCGTCGAGTTTGCAGGGATCTTTAATGGCCTTGGTGTGCAAACTAAATTGTCTTATCGAGGGGATCTTTTTTTGCGAGATTTCGATATCGATATACGAAACACTGTCAAAGACGAATTGTTGAAAAAAGGGGTAGATTTAAAATTTGAATCAGAGGTCGAATCCATTCAAAAATATCCGGGAGTTGGTTTTAAAGTCAAATTCGTATCAGGTGAGGTTTTGGAGACCGATTTGATACTTAGCGCGATTGGGCGGGTGCCGGCAGTCGGGGATATGGGGCTCCAAAATCTTGACTTAGTGAGAACGTCAAACGGCGCGATAGTGGTTGATGAGCACTTTCGCACTAAAGAGAAAAGTGTTTTCGCTCTTGGTGACGTAACAGATCGATATCAGTTGACGCCGGTAGCGATAGAGGAGGCGATGTGTTTCTCAAGCACACAGTTCGGTGGAGAAACAAAGTTGATGAGTTATGACAACATCCCGACGGCTATATTTTGTCAACCGAATGCCGCTACTGTTGGATTGACCGAGGAACAGGCAAGAGCCAAATACAAAGATATAGAGATATATATAGAGCAGTTCAGGCCGATGAGACACACAATTAGTGGCAGCGATGAGAAATACATGATGAAGTTAATAGTAGACAGGCCTAGCGACAAGATCCTTGGCGTGCACATGGTGGGAGCGGATGCCGGGGAGATTATTCAAGGCTTAGCGGTTGCAATGAAAATGGGTGTTACCAAATCGGTGTTTGACGATACCGTGGGCATTCATCCGACGACTGCAGAAGAATTTGTGACTATGCGAAATGTCGCTAGAAACTGAACCTGGCCGCGTCGGTGTTGATGGATGCCGCGGTGGTTGGGTCGCTAGCTCGGCAGAAGAGCCGATTCTTTTCTTTCAGACGTTTGAAGAAATATTAGAAAAATACGAAAAAAAAATTATTCTTATTGATTTGCCGCTTGGTCTTCCCGAAACAGAAAGAGATTTAGACCGTTCCGCAAGACAAAGTTTTGATGTGCAGCCCTCGAGCCTTTTTTCTGTTCCTTGCCGAAGCGCCATTTATGCCAAGTCCTATGACGAAGCATGTGAGCTCAACGAGAAGAAAACGGGTAAAAAAATTTCGAAGCAAGTTTGGAATATCGGACCTAAAATTCGGGAGGTAGATACCTGTTTGAGGGCATCTTTAGGCCTAGCTAAGTATGTTTTCGAGGCGCATCCCGAAGTGTGTTTTTGTATCTTAAAAGGAGGACGCTTGAGTTATTCAAAGAAGAAGCCTGAGGGCTTGGAGGAGAGACTAAATTTGCTCGAAAAATTTGATACAAGTGCCCGCTACCGTTATAACCGCGCGTTGACGGACTATCCTCGTCGCATAATGGCTCGAGATGATGTGGTTGATGCATTAGTGTTGGGCTTGGCAGCAAATAATTTCACAACTTTTCAAGACGGAATCACAAACGACGATTACGGTCTTCCAATCCGCTTAGCGATCCCGAACCTGCAACAGAGAGAAAAATCTGCTAATGTCTCGGCTGCAAAGTGCTGCTGACAGGATGGTTTGATTGAGCACTGATTTTATCTCGTCGCTAACGAGTTTTCTTACAACACTGGACTCTTTCTTGGGTTCGGCTGCTTGGTTTCCGTTTTTGCTTTTGGGAACCGGTATTTTTTTTACAATATACCTAGGGTTCCCACAACTCCGATTCTTCAGCCATGCGGTGGCTATTCTTCGCGGTAAATTCGATCAGAAAGAAGCCAAAGGAGACGCGACTCACTTCCAAGCGCTCTCGACAGCCATTTCAGGCACGGTAGGAACGGGCAATATAGGGGGTGTCGCGTTAGCTATATATCTAGGTGGGCCGGCTGCCTTATTTTGGATGTGGATGACGGCATTTTTTGGTATGACGACGAAGTTTGTCGAGGTAACTCTTTCCCACAAATACAGAGTTACCGACAAAGCTGGTTTTATCTCGGGCGGACCAATGTACGTTATGGAAAGACGGCTCAACATGAAATGGTTGGCAATTTTTTTTGCTTTAGCAACTGTTGTAAGTTCGTTTGGTTCTGGAAATCTGCCTCAGAGTAATAGTATTGCTAACGGGTTGTCGGCTTCTTTCGGTATCCCCAATTGGGCCAGCGGATTTGTGCTAGCCGGTTTTTTGGGTGCGGTGATACTAGGAGGGATTAAACGTATAGTGGTTGTTGCAGAAAAAATAGTTCCCTTGATGGCGGTGATCTATGTGGTAGGCGCATTGCTTGTGATCGTAGCTAATTTTGATCAGATAGGGATGTCCTTTTTATCCATAATTAATGATGCCTTTACAGGCTCGGCAGCGGCTGGCGGTTTCTTGGGTGCGAGCTTCGCGTTTGCTTTCAATCGCGGGGTAAATCGTGGCTTGTTTTCAAATGAGGCCGGGCAGGGGAGCGCGCCGATTGCTCACGCCGCTGCAAGAACTAAAGAACCTGTTTCTGAGGGTGCGGTTTCTATACTCGAGCCCTTTTTAGACACGATAATAATTTGCACTCTTACCGGGCTGGTTATCTTGTCTTCTGGAGTTTGGACAAAGAAATTTGAGAATGACTTCCAAAGATTCGACACAAAAATTATTAGCGGCGTCTTCAAAGAAGAGAGTCAAGAGGATCGAGAAAGGTTATATCAGTTTCTCAATTTTGGAAAAAATGACATTGAAGAATTTGATGGAGAGCTAGTAGTAAAAGATGGACAAGCTTTACAGCGAGATTTTACGATAATTCATAATCGATCCATTGCGGAAAATGTTAAATTCTATCAAAACGGCATGCCCTATTCGGGGACGCTGCTTGTTCGAGATGGAGAAGTGGGTCCGAAAATTTCTCTCTCGGGAGAGTCGCTTCTGCACTCGGTGGCGCTTACCGGGGAGGCCTTTGCTACTGGCTTAATGGGTGAGTACGGGAGGTACATTGTGTCTATCACATTAGTCCTGTTTGCCTTCACAACAGCAGTCGCCTGGTCATATTATGGGGATAGAGCGATAACGTATCTGTTCGGGGTGAAGTACGTTACGCCATATAGATTTGCTTATGTTGTAGGGTTTTTTGCGGCTGCTATTGCTGATACTTCGCTTGTTTGGTTGATCTCCGCGATCACTTTAGCGCTCATGGCAATACCAAATTTAGTCTCTATTTTTCTTCTGAGAAAAGAGATCCGTATAGATAGTTCAGATTATAGAGAGCGATTGCTTTCTGGGAAAATAAGGGATTAGAGTCTATGAGTTTTGGTTTTGAAAAAATTCGATCGCAAAAAATTTCGTCTTTAAGTACTGAGGTGGAAGAATATCAACACACCAGCGGGGCGAAACATTTTCACTTCTCGAACGACTACTCCGAGAATGTTTTCATGGTTGCCTTCAGAACTATTCCAGACGACTCGACAGGCGTTGCTCATATACTTGAACACACTGCGTTATGTGGGAGCAAGAAATACCCAGTTAGAGACCCTTTCTTTTCCATGCTTCGAAGATCTCTGAATACTTTTATGAATGCTTTTACATCGAGCGACTTTACAGCGTATCCTTTCGCTAGTCAGAACGAGCAAGATTACTTCAATCTTTTGGAGGTTTATCTTGACGCAGTTTTCTTCTGTAACCTTGACCCCCTCGATTTTGCGCAGGAAGGCCACCGTCTGGAATTTGAAAAGCCTTACGACCCCGATTCGCCTCTGATTCAAAAAGGAGTGGTCTATAACGAGATGAAAGGCGCTACCAGTTCGCCGGTTTCTATACTTTATCAAGGAGTTCAGGAAGCTCTCTACCCTGAATCTACATATCACTATAATAGTGGCGGTGACCCTACTATTATCCCGCAACTTACTTACGAACAACTGAAAAGGTTTCACAGGTCGCATTATCATCCCTCGAACGCGGTGTTTATGACTTTTGGCAACATCGCAGCTGAGAAACAGCAAGAAAAGTTTTCCAAATTGGCACTCAGCAAAATTACGTCGGTTCCAGAAGCTGAAATAAAGGTTTTTGAGGAAACTAGATACCAAAGGCCTCAAAAGAAGATCCTTGAGTATCCCCTAGATGACGACAATACTGCTGATAAAACGCACATAGTCTTGGGTTGGCTTTTAGGAAAAAATACTGACGTAAAGTCATTGCTAAGGTGCCACCTCTTGTCCGGCGTGTTGCTGGACACCGGCGCTTCTCCTCTCAGGTTAGCGCTTGAGCAAAGCGATTTATCAAACTCAGCTTCGCCACTCTGTGGCCTTGAAGAGGATCACATGGAAATGAATTTTGTGTGTGGTGTTGAGGGCAGCAATCCTGATTCGGCTGATGAAGTTGAACGACTTATTCTCAATGTTTTGAAAGACATCTGTTCTGAGGGTATCGATTCCGAAAGCCTAGAGTCAGCTCTTTACCAATTGGAGTTGTCGCAGAGAGAGATCGGCGGAGATGGATGGCCCTTCGGTCTCCAAATAATTTTTTCTTGTATGCCTGCGGCAATTCATCGGGGAGACCCTATAGCGCTGCTCGACATAGAAAGTGCGCTGGTGGATCTGAGAGAGGAAATTAAAGATCAAGATTTTATAAAAAAGTTAATTCGAGATTTGTTGCTGGATAATCCCCATCGAGTCCGGGTTGTAATGCAACCCAATAGAGAACTGGGCGCAAGCTTAGTTCAGGATGAAAAAAAACGTTTGGCAAAATTGAAGCAAGCGCTCTCGGTAGAGCAAAAAAAAGAAATAGTGGATTTAACTGATCGGTTAAAGGCAAGGCAATCTTTAGTTGAAGATCTTGACGTCTTGCCAAAAGTAACGCGAAAAGATATTCCTGATCGAAAAAATTTCCCTCATGTGTCAGAGAAGGAATATGGGGAGTACTTCTTGACGGCAGCCGCTGCCAGCACTAATTCAATTTGTTATCACCAAGTGATTAATCCTGTCCCTTCGTTAGGGGCAGATAGTCTACGAATGTTGCCTATCCTGAGCAATATTTTGTCCGAGCTGGGGTCAGGTGGAAGGTCATATATTGAGACGCAGCGTCTTCAGCATCGCGTTTGTGGAGGGATTTCAGCCTTCGCATCGTTTAGAGGAACGCCCGCGGATTGCGATTCACCTTTGGGATATCTCACGATTTCTTCTAAGACTCTGGATAGATACTCCTCGGATATGATGAAGGTAGTAAAGGAGACTGTTAATGAGGTCCGATTTGACGAGAGAGATAGGTTTAAGGAACTGATTAACCAAATGTATATTGGAAAGCTGAATTCCATCACGTCCAATGGTCATCAGCTTGCCATGATGGCAGCCTCTGCGAGGCTCCGTCCATCAGCAAGAATAAATGAGCTTGGATCCGGAATCTCAGGACTGCTGAATCTCAAACAATTAGTCAAAAAAGTAGAAAGGGATGTCGAAGCAAACGCGATATTAGAAGAATTGTCCAATTTGTATGCCTTAGTTAATTCAACCAAACCTCATCTCCTCCTCGTTGCTGGCGAAGAGAAAGTTAAGGATGTCGAAAATGATCTGGTTAGGCTTTGGTCGAAGCATTCAAGTTTTACAAATTTACTCTCTGAAAATCTTCTAACCGATTCGCCCAGTAATATTGCTTACGTTATATCCGCGAAGGTTAACTTTTGCGCGGCTGCTTACTCAACGGTCTCTGAGAACCATCCAGATTCCCCAGCTCTCTCTGTCCTAGGAAGTGTGCTGAGGAACGGCTTCCTGCACTCCGAGATTAGGGAAAAAGGCGGCGCATATGGTGGGGGAGCAATGCATGATGCGGCAAATGGTATATTTAGATTCTACTCTTATCGTGATCCGAGGTTGATGGAGACTTTCGATGATTTTCAAAAGTCTCTGGCCTGGCTCGCTTCTGAAGGAGTGTCTGAGGAATCACTAGAGGAGGCTATTATGGGGGTGCTAGGATCTGTAGATGCGCCCGGATCGCCGGCCGGAGAGATAAAAAAGGCCTATCATCAGCATCTTTTCGGGAACTTGGCGGAAAAGCGGGAAGAAAAGAGAAAAAAACTTCTAGAGGTGACTGGAGAGGATTTGCTTAGAGTAGCAGAGCTTTATTTGAGCCCTGAACCGGCCCTTGCAGCGCTGGTTAGCGAAAATGGTGCTAAAGGGCTAAGTTCTGAATTTTTGAAGATTAACGTAAATGCCTAGACAGAAAAAATAAGAAGTGTAAATAAGCAGTTTGACTCTTGACATTTTAAAAGACTCTTTAGCAGGGAGAATAAGCGCCCAGTTCGCTTGACAATTGACCCTTGCTTTATCAAGCTGTCGACCACGGAATCGTTTGGCGATAAGATATTCTGCGCTCGGCCTTCCGGAATAAAAATATTAATAGGAAAAGCAATAAACTCCAGCAGGGAATATCATGAAAAAGCACCAAAAGACACTTATTCGGGTGACACTGGGATTGTTCGTATTGTCTTTCATCGGGGGGGGGGCAACTTAACGCAGCGTCTCTTGATGACGTTCTGGGTGTTCGATCATCGACCACAGTGGACGGGGCAAAGTCTCAAGCAAAGATCGATGGCGTTACCGAGCAGACAAGAGATCTCCTTCAGCAATACAAAACTGTCATGAAAGTGGTAGATGGATTGAGGGTATACAACGCTCAACAACGACGTTTGATAAAAAACCAAGAGGATGAATTAGGCGAGTTGGCAAAATCCATTACCAATGTCACTGTCATTCAAAGGTCAATTGGGCCTCTAATCGAACGAATGATTGAGAATCTGGATACCTTTATATCTCTTGATATTCCATTTCTTTTGTCCGAGAGGCAAGAGCGACTAGCGTTCCTAAAAGACACGCTCGATCGAGCAGACGTATCTGTAGCGGAGAAATTCAGTCAGGTTCTTCAAGCTTATCAAGTCGAAAACACTTACGGGACTACGATCGAGGCTTATGCGGATACAATTGAACTCGATGGCGTGAAACGACAGGTAGATATGCTCAAGTGGGGGCGTGTGGCTCTGGTTTTTCAAACCCCTGATGGCGAAGTTACCGGGGTTTGGGATAACAATTCGCGCGAATGGGTGACCCTCGATGATAGCTACCGACGTGGGGTGCGGGATGGTTTAAGAATAGCGAGAAAAACCCAAACCGCGGACCTAGTTTTGCTTCCGGTTAGAGCTCCAGGAGAATAAAAAATGAAATTTTTTCGTACATTAATTTTGATAAGTTTGGCCTGCTTGTCTTTTCTGGTTCAAGCAGAAGAGGAAGAGATTCCAGCAAAATCCCTAGTGGAGCTGCTTGAGCTCGTCAAGGAAGGTAAAGTAGTAAATTCTAAGGTTAACAGCAATAGAGAGAAGCAGTTCTTGGCTGATCGAGCGCGTCAAGCGGGCGAAGTTCGAAAAGCTGAGCGATGGCAAGCGGAAGAGGAGGCGGAGGCCTCTAGATTAGAAAAGATCTTTGAGCGAAATGAAGAGAAAATTGCGGCCCAAGAGGAAATCCTTTCAAAGCGGCTTGGCTCACTAAGAGAACTCTTTGGAGTGCTTCAGCAGGTTTCTGGAGACACTCAAGGGGTTTTCGAAGGCTCTATAGTTTCTTCACAGTTACCTGGAAGAGGGGAGTGGCTTGGAGAATTTGCGCAGTCCATGGGCAAGAGTACTAAGCTCGCGACGATTGAAGAAATCGAAAGGTTGTGGTTCGAGCTGCAAAGAGAAATGACCGAAAGCTCTAAAGTAACAAGATTTGATACCACAGTTGTAAAGGTCGACGGGGAAGAGATCCAGCAAGAAGTGGTCCGCGTCGGGTCATTTAATCTTGTCAGTGACGGTGAATATGTAACTTACGACATAGAAAATGAAATTGTAGCTGAATTGCCGCGGCAGCCGGCTGGCAGATTTGTTTCATCGGCGGACGACTTGCAGGACTCAGATTCGGGTTTCGTTCAGTTTGCCTTGGATCCCACAAGGGGCCAACTCCTGGCGCTGCAGGTTCAGGTGCCCTCAATTACAGAGAGAGTCCAGCAAGGCGGTACACCAGGCTATGTAATTATTTTTCTTGGTCTAATTGCTCTGGTGCTTGCGGCAGAAAGATTAGTGACACTTAGCCGTGTTGGCAGCAGGGTAAAGACACAATCTCAAAATCTAGGCTCAGCGGACGCCGGCAACCCTTTAGGAAGAGTCCTGCAGGTCTATTCGAAGAATAAAGGCGTGGACGCTGAAACGCTCCAGCTAAAATTAGATGAGGCGATCCTAAAAGAGCAACCTCTTATAAACGCTCGTATAGCTTTTATAAAAATAATCTCAATGGTGGCTCCGTTGCTGGGCTTGCTTGGAACGGTGATTGGAATGATTGTAACCTTCCAGGCGATCACTTTGTTCGGGACAGGAGATCCAAAGACAATGGCTGGAGGTATTTCTCAAGCGCTTATCACAACCGTTCTTGGTTTAACTGTGGCGATACCAACGGTGCTTCTGCACTCCATTGTGGATTCAAGGGCAAAAGGGATACTTCACGTACTTACTGAGCAAAGTGCAGGCATGGTTGCTCAGCACGCAGAAAGTTCGAGCAGCTAAAGATGGAAGTTTTTATAGCGATTCGAACCTTTCTAGAAGCAGGCGGAAACGTATTGTACTTGATCGCTGCAGCGACGTTCTTTATGTGGGCTTTAATTTTTGAGAGGGTGTGGTTTATCCGCACAGAGCATAAAGAGGACGTAAGGGAAGCGGTCGCGTACTGGCAAAAAAGAGGAGACATAACTTCGTGGAATGCTCAGATGATGCGTCAAAGGCTTATATCTGAGGTAAGCCTAAGGCTTTCCCAAAACATGTCGTTTATCAAGACGCTTATCTCCTTGCTCCCTCTGTTGGGGCTTCTGGGAACTGTTACTGGAATGGTACAGGTTTTTGAAGCGATGACCTATTCAGGGGGAAACGCGAGATCTATGGCTGCCGGTGTCTCCGCGGCTACAATCCCAACGATGTCAGGCATGGTCGCCACTTTGTCCGGGGTTTTGGCCAACACTTTTCTAAGTTCCCGGGTAGCAACTGAAGAGAGCCTAATGGAAGATAGTCTTTCGATGGAATAATAATTGATTAGATAGGAAAAGCGCATGCGAAGACCGATGCAGCAAGAAGAAGAAAAAGTAGCAGATCTAACACCTATGTTGGATGTAGTTTTCATTATGCTTATTTTTTTTATAGTCACAGCAACATTTATCAAAGAGACCGGCGTAGAAGTCAATCGGCCGGACACAAAAACAGCAGAGCTTAAAAAGACTGTGTCCCTTTTAGTTGGTGTGGCGCCCGACAACGGGATTTGGATTGATAAAAAGCGTGTGGATATAAGGAACGTGAGGCCGATGATGGAGCGTCTTCATGCTGAAAATCCAAAAGGTGGGCTAGTGATTCAAGCTGATAGCGACTCAAAGGTTGAGAAGGTGTTAGCTATAATGGAGGCTGCAAGAAACATAGGTATTAACCAGGTAGCTGTGGCGAGCGAGGAGAAGTAAAGAAGAATGGCAAAACGATTTAGCTTATCTGCGGTAGTAGGTCTTTTTGTGACGTTGGGGTTGTTTTACCTTATGCAGGCACTAATTCAGGGGGCAGACAGCGCGCTGAGTGAAGACAAGATTGGCAACCTAGTCGATTTTGTGAGAATTAAGCAGGACCAAGACTTGCAAACAAAACAGAGAAAACCAAAAAAGCCACCTCCCCCGGATGAACCTCCACCTGAAACTCCTCCCAAAGATTTCGATGTAAATGTTGATAAACAAGCCTTCTCTATGGCCAATATGAATATGAACGTTGGTTTAAATATTGGCGGTGGAGGTTTCGGCATAAGCGATGGGGAGTATTTGCCAATCGTAAAGGTTCAGCCACAATATCCGAGAAGGGCTCTTAGCAGAGGCATGACCGGTTGGGTAATTGTAGAATTTACTGTCACAGAGCTTGGTACTGTAATAGACCCCATGGTGGTATCAAACTGTGGGTGGATCAAGAGCGCTAGGAACGAGGGTGAGTGTTTCGATAAGCCAAACGGTGTTTTTGATTCTGCAGCAAAAAAAGCAGCAGCAAAATTCAAGTACAAGCCAAAAGTGATAGACGGGAATCCGGTTGCGACAGCCGGGGTTCAAAATAAAATCACCTTTGAACTCGTAGATGATTAGGAAACAGAACGTGAAAAGAATAAGAAAAATATTAGTATGCGCTCTCGTCTTCAGCTCTCCAGTTGTTCTTGACACGGTTGGAGGCCCAATAAGTTTCAGCGAAGCTGTTCACGCTGAAGAAAAAAAGCGCAAGACTCGAAGGGTTCCTGCGCTTAGAGAAAAAACTTACAAGCTTTTGTCCGAAGCGCAGATAATGATAGACCCAGAGTCTGTGCCTCGTGAGGAAGGGGAACCGGCACCAGTTCCTAAAGGTACTCCTGCGGATGCGGTGAGAATGCTCCAGAAAGCGCTTACCCAAAAAGGGGTGAATAGTTACGAGACTGCGCAGATCTGGAACACACTGGCGTTTGCTTATTACACGCTTGAAGACACTCCTCGCACGATGGATGCTTATGAGCAGATCCTAAAGCAATCACCCATCACTCTCGCGCTAGAGTTGAACGCTCTTAGAGCTCTTTTTCAGTTGCACCTTTCTGAGGGAAACTACAGAAGGTCCATTGACTTTATCAATCGCTGGCAAGAGGTAAACCTCTCTCCAGATGCTGATGTTACTCACTTCAAAGCGATAGCTTATTACCAATTAGAAGACAACAGAGAGTCCTTGAGGCAGGGGCTTCTCACTGAGGAGATTGCTGTAGCGCAAGAGAGAACAATGAAGGAGAGTTGGTTAGAACTCCAAGTGGTTAACTACTACACTTTAGAAGACATTGATAACGTTATAAGAGTGTTAGAGAAATTAATAACAAGCTATCCCAAGAAAAGATATTGGTTGCAGTTGGCAGGAATGTACGGAGAAAAGGGGAGAGATGATTCGGCTCTCTCAGCCTATCACGCTACTTACGTGCAAGGCTTCTTAGAAAAAGAGACCGAGATAGTGATGCTATCTCAAAGGCTTATGGGAGCAGACAACCCTTTCGAGGCGAGTCAGGTTCTAGAAAAAGGATTGAAAACGGAGATACTAGAATCTAATGAGAAAAACCTGAAGTTGCTTGCTACTGCTTACACTATGGCTCAAGAAACGGACTCGGCTATTGGTGCTTGGAAGAGTGCTTCTCGATTTGCGAAAGACGGAGAGGTTGCTTTCAGGTTGGCACAGACCTTAGCGCAAGAGGATCGCCATCAAGAGGCAATTAAGGCATACCGCGAAGCTCAGCGAAAAGGCAAGTTGAAGAAGCCCGCCGACTGTGCGTTTTGGAAAGGAATCTCCGAGATGCAGTTAGAGCGCTGGGATTCAGCCACAAAGTCATTTAGAGAGGCCGCGAGATTAGATAAAAAGAAGAAAAAACAAACTCGTAATTACATCCGTTATATAGCGGGGGAAAGGCGCAGACAAAAAGAACTCAAAAAGATGTTAGAAGGCTAGGACTCATCTTTGGTGATTATATTCGGGTTCAAAAGGGCTTTTAGTTAGATACTAGAGAGGATTTTTTGCTTGCGAAAGAATCCTAAACTGATTTATTCGCTCAGAGCTAATCAGGCCATTCTCCTTAGCTTTTTTTAGAGCGCATTCGGGTTCAGTTAAGTGAGCGCAGTCGCTGAATTTGCAATTTTCAGCAAGATCTAAAATGTCTTGAAAGGCCTCTAGGCTGACATTTTCCTTCCATATTTCAAGCCCCCTCATCCCAGGAGTATCAATTATCACAAAATCTTGCTCGGTTAGGACCAGTTCTCTATAGCTGGTGGTATGTCTTCCTTTGCTATCTTTATCTCTTACAGGTCCAGTAACGAAACTCTGTCGGCCAAGAATCATGTTGCTTATAGATGACTTTCCCACTCCAGAAGATCCTAGAAAAATATTGGTAGATCCCTCTGTTAAATGACTTAAAAAAGATTCTTCTCCCATTCCTGTCAATGTGCTTAAACATAGAATCGGCGTATCTCCTGCTATCGCCCTAACTTTTTTGATCGCAGACTCTGGGTTTTTAATTAGGTCTACTTTGTTTAAAACAATTACTGGTTCTAACGCGAGGCTCCAGCATAGAAGCAGGTATCTCTCGATCTTTCTTGGATTAAATTCTTTATCTAGCCCCGCAACGATAAAAACACGGTCGACATTTGCTGCCATTAATTGTCTTCGTTTCCCTTGACCGATTTCAGTCCTTGCCAGAATATTCTTTCGCGCAAGTATCTTTTGCACTAGCACTTTGTCTGTTTCAAAGTGTTCAGGTTTCGTTGCAAGGATCCAATCTCCTATGGTTGGCAGATTTTCTTTGTTATGTTCTTTAAATTTACCTGGAAGTACTCCGGTCAGTTCTCCTATCTCTGATAAAAGCATAAGGCTATCGGTATTTTGACGAGAAACTCGTGCGCGGATAAAGCCAAGGTCAGAAGTATTGAGCTGGCTCTCAAAAAAATCGTCCCAGCCTAGATTTTTGGCACTCACAATATTATTGCCAGGGGGCTACGATTTAAAACCACAGTTGCACTGAAACTGTGGGAGCCAATAACAATCTTTTTGAATATTTCGACAGACTTGGTTTTGGAGTCATCTTATTTGTTTAAAAAGTTTAAAGGCAGACCAGGGTTATCCCATTCGCATGAAACAAGCTTTCCGGTTGTGGACAAAGTTATAAACGCAGTTTTTAGGTCCTTGCCCCCAAAACAAATATTTGTAGTAAAGACGTCAGGCATTTCAACAAGTGCGGCAGTTTTGCCATCAGCAGAATGGATGGTGATTCCGCCTGTCACTAGGGTTGCAACACAAACATTTCCCAGCGCGTCTAAAGCGAGCGAATCGTATAAGTGATAGCTTGAGACTTGAGCCATCAACATAGGCTTCTGGGTTGAATCTATTAGTCCAGGGGCTTTCAGGGAGTAAGACCAGAGACGACCAGTTGGGGTTTCAGCCACGTAAAGCGTTTTCTCATCAGGTGAGAGCCCGATACCATTTGGTGCTTCTAATGGAAATATAGCTTCTTTGATACGATCTCCATCTGGAGACGCATAAAAAACACCGGTTCTGTCGCGGTCTCTGGGCCGAGTTTTTCCGTGGTCTGTAAACCAAAACCCACCCTGTTGGTCGAAAACGATATCGTTGGGTCCTTTTAAAGGAATCCCATCACATTCGGTATATACGGCCTCTATTTTTCCAGTGTTTAAGTCTACTCGCTCTATACGACCCCCTGAATAGGTGTCTGGCTGCATGCCTGGAAAAAGAAGGCCCTTGCTGCTGCTATGCCATTCGAAACCCCCGTTGTTACAAACGTAACACTTCCCGTCTGGGCCAATAGCTGCACCGTTTGGCCCGCCTCCAAGCGTCGCCACTGTTTCTTTTTTGCCTTCGCTAGTTATCCGAGTCAGAGTCCCCGCAGCAATCTCTACCAAAAGTAGTGACCCATCAGGCATCGCAATCGGTCCCTCGGGAAATCTTAGACCCGTCGCTATCTCTTTCAGTTCGGGCATCTATTTATTCTCATATTTTTCTTTAGCATAGCCCCATTCTAGCCAGGGTAACAAGGCTTCTATATCGCTTTGTTCTACGGTACCACCTCCCCAAATTCGAAACCCAGGTGGTGCGTCTCTGTAGGATCCTATATCAAAGCCCACTCCTTCGGATTCAAGGACAGACACAATATTCTTTATTACCTGCTTTTGAGCGTCCTCAGTTTTTCCTTTAAACCATTCATCCACAACGGAAAGACAAATTGATGTGCTCGATCGATTAGATGCTTTTTGCGTAAGGAAATCAGCCCAAGGAGTCTTTTCTACCCAACTCGTTACGGAGGCTAAATTTGACTTTGACCTTTCTATCAGCGTTTGCAGCCCTCCCGCTTTCTTTGCCCAGTCTAAAGCGCTGAGTTGATCCTCAACCGCAAGCATAGAGGGCGTATTTATAGTTGCTCCTTCGAACAAATCTTTAATAATTTTGCCTTTTTTTGTTAGGCGGAATACCTTGGGAATTGGCCAAGAGGGTGTATAAGTTTCGAGGCGCTCAACTGCACGAGGAGACAGGGCGATCATTCCGTGTGCTGCTTCTCCACCAAGAACCTTTTGCCAACTCCAAGTCACTACATCGAGTTTTTTCCAAGGCATTTCTATCGCAAATAGAGCTGACGTGGCGTCACACATCGTTAATCCCTCTCTGTCTGGCGAGATCCAATTGCCGTCTGCTAAACAAGCTCCTGAAGTTGTCCCGTTCCAGGTAAAAATAACATCCCTTTTTACGGTATCTGCCATGGATAGTTTTGGCAGTTCACCGTAATCAGCGGTTAAGTACTGCACATCCGATAGGCTTAACTCGTCTCGAATATCTTTTGCCCAGCCATCTCCAAAACTTTCCCAAGATAAGACATCTACACCTTTGAGTCCTAACATACACCACATTGCCATCTCAAACGCACCGGTATCAGAAGCAGGTACTATGCCAACTAAATAATCATTGGGAATGCCGAGTAATTCCTTGCTCTCATCAATAACCAACTTCAGTCTTGATTTAGGGCGTTTTGCTCTGTGAGATCTTCCAAGAGAATCCAAGTTAAGATTTATAATGTTCCAGCCCGGATGCTTGGAGGTTGGTCCTGATGAAAAGCAAGGGTTCTTCGGTTTGAGTTCGGGTTTTTTAGGTTCCATTCATTCTTCCAATTCGAACAAGGTGAGTTCGAGCAATTAATCAGTTTTATAAGAGCTCATGATAAGCTTTTTTCTTAAAAGAAACATTTTTAGAGTTAAGTTTTAAGGTCGAGCTGTCGAAAGCCTGCTCTTGTGATCTTTGTTTCAAGAGGCCAGGGCGCCTGGTTGATGAAAGTTGAAAAGCAGTCGTCATTACAGGTCCTCTTGACCCAGCGCGTCGCTGGTATTTTTTGAATAAAGGGAGCGGTTCCAGAGATAACCAACCAAACCCAAGAGGGTGTTCGATATTGCTGCAGCTAAAAATATTCCCGGCAATCCAAGTAATAATTTTCCAATGTATGCGAGTGGTACATAGACGATGATTAAGCGCGCTACAGACATCGCTGTCGAGTATAAAGGTCTTCCAAGGGAGTTAAAAATTGCACTGGACATCATAAGCGCGCCCCAGGCTCCATAACTTATCGGAACAATTAAAAGGTAAGTCGAAGCGGAATTAATTACTTCGGGATTTGTATCAAAAAGGTTCACTAACTGCTTGCCGGACGCAGCAAGAATTATTGCGATAACAATTCCCCAGTAAAACGCGAATTTGAACGATAATTTCATTGCTTCGTCTGCTCGGTCGTGACGATTCGCTCCTACGTTTTGGCCTACAAAAGGACCAATACTTGCCGAAAGCGCGAACAGAGGTATAGCGAACAAACCCTCGATCCTTGAAGCAATTCCAAAGCCCGCTACTGTCTCCTGGCTAAATTCGGCGAGGAAGCTGACAATGATTGCCGTTGAAAGAGGTCCTATCATGTTTGTTGCAGTTGCGGGTATGCCGACGGCTAATATTTCTTTCCATGATTCTAGCAGTGTAGTGAGGCTAAGATTCCTGTAACTTAACAATTGCTCTCTGAGATGCAAAATAAAAATAGTGGCGGTGAAAGTTATCAAGCGGGCCAAAAGATTAGACCATGCTGCTCCGGTTAATCCGAGTTCAGGAAATCCAGCTAACCCAAAGATTAAAAAAGGGCTGATAGCTATGTGCAAGAGAGCTCCTGACACCATTATTGTTCCCGAAATCGTAGCGTCCCCAAGTGCTCGAAGAGCATTGGCGCCCACCGCGGGCACCGCTAAAAAAAATACAGAAAGGTAATAGATTTCCATGTACTGCTTAATAAGCGGGATTGTAGAGTCGTCGGCACCCAAAAGGGCGAACAGGGGTCTAATAGATAAGTAACCTATTAGTGAAATTAAAATCATTATTAAACCAATCAACAGGATTCCGGCACTGGCTATACGCTTTACCTTTTGCTTGTCGCCACCTCCAGCCGTTCGCGCTAAGACACTTGACACCCCGATAGAGATTCCGAGCGATAGTGACATTAGGGCCGCGCTGATGGGGAACGTAAAGCTGTAAGCCGTTATGACTTCTGTTCCGAGTTTAGATAAAAATGCTGTTTCGGCTAATCCAGCGAGGATGTTTGCCGAGATACCTAAAATGACAGGAGTTGTAAGTCTTAGCAGACCAGGACCTACTTCTCCCTGGACTAAACGAGGAGGAGAAGACTCTGATTTGTTCATTGATTAGCACTAAAATCAGAACGCCCTCTTATTTCTCCAATATTCTTTTGGTCAAATGGTGTTAGTTGGTATACGTAGTAGTTCAGCCAGTTATTAAATAGGAGAGCCCCGTGACTTTTCCAATTTACTATTGGTTCCAGAGCCGGGTCATTCTTTGGAAAATAATTCTCTGGGATTTCCGGGGAAAGCCCTGCCGCGATATCTCGCAGGTACTCATCGCGGAGACAATCCGGCTCGTATTCTGAGTGGCCGGTTACAAAAAGGTGCCTTCCATCTTTATGTGCCCAAAGATATGCCCCGGCTATTTCTGAGTCCGCTATAAGATCCAACTCCTCTATCTCACAGATTTGGTCAGTGGGCACTTCTGCATACCTCGAATGCGGCGCGTCAAAGACATCGTCAAAGCCCCTAGAGATCGGTGATAAATGGTTGCGCAAACGGTGCGGATAAACCCCACTAATTTTTTTTGGAAGCAGGACCTTATGCACATTATAGAGATGGAACATAGCTGCTTGGACAGCCCAGCACAGAAACATCACAGAAGTAACATTTGACAGGCTCCAATCAAGTATTTCTGTCATTTCATTCCAGAAAGTGACTTGATTAAATGGAATTTGTCCCAGCGGCGCTCCTGTAATAATCATTCCATCGTACTTTCTCAGTTTGATCTCTCTAAATTCTTTATAGAAATTTTCCATGTGCTCGATCGGTGTGTGTTTTGATGGACGTTCTGAGATCCGCAGGAATTCAACGTTAACCTGCAATGGAGAGTTGGATAGCATGCGCAAAAGATGTATCTCCGTCTCAATTTTTTTCGGCATAAGGTTTAGAAGCAACACATTTATCGGCCGAATGTCCTGTTGCTTGGCTTCTGCGCTACGCAAACAAAAAATATTCTCCCTCTGGAGAATATCGAAGGCGGGTATTCCATCTGGTATGTTGATTGGCATTTTTTTCCTTAAAAGAACCCATCTAGCGTCAGCTAAAGTAGGTTTTCTCTTTAGCTGAATTTCTATTGCGCCCGCAAGCTGATATCAAATCGGCGCGTCCAATATTTTATCTGAATTTTTTTTATCGTCAAATAAAAGAAAAAATGGCGTCTAAGGCCAATCTGAAACTCCGTAACTTGATTGAAGCTTCTTCATACCTTCGATCCATCGATCATAGTCTCCTGATTTTCTTTGTATGTAATCGAGGACTTTCGGGTGCGGGAGCACGAGAAAACTTTCGTTTTTTAGAGTTGTAACTACGGCTTCAGAAACTTGTTCTGGTTCTATCATTCCGTCAACGCTCGCTACTCCATCCGGGTCGTCAGCCGTCATAGCAGTTCGAACTGCTTGAGGACAAAGAACCGAAACTTTGAGTCCGCGATCTCCATAGGTAATGGCCAACCATTCAGCAAAGCTTACGGCGGCATGCTTTGTGACAGCGTAGGGGGCAGATCCGATCTGAGAAAGCAATCCAGCGGCGGATGCCGTGTTGAGAATATAACCAGATCCGCGCCTTAGCATTCCTGGTATTGCTGCACGAGCTGCGTAAACATGGGCCATTACATTAATTTCCCATATTTTTTGCCAGTCTTCGTTTGGCACTTCGGGTCCGCCGTTCACGCCAATACCCGCATTATTGCAGAGCAAGTCGATTCCCCCATATTTGCGCTCGCATGAATTTATTAGCTGCTTAATGTCAGCTTCACTAGCTACATTTGTTTTAAAAGACTCGGCGCCGGTTTCTGTTTCCACCCTTTTTAGACCTTGCTCGTCAAGATCAGCGATTATAATTTTGCCAGCGCCTTCCTCTGAGAAACGCTTAGCGAGGGCCCTTCCAATACCGTTTGCGGCCCCGGTGACCACTACAACCTTATCCCGAACTTCCATCGATTGATTCCTTTACCACTCATATTCAAGGTTGCCATAACTTATTTGCCTTTCCCAGCTTTATCCATTTTGACCGGCTTATGTGGCATACTGAGAGTATTATGGCTATGAATGAACTTGGGTTTTACGCCTTAGCTGGAGCCCCAAAAACCCCCAAAGACTTGATAGAGGAAGTCGAACTCGCTGAACATATCGGCATAGGAAATTGTTTTTTATCAGAGCGTTTCAATATCAAAGAAGCGTCGACTTTAAGTGGAGCAGTGGGAGCGGTTTCAAAGAAGATAGGTATTGCGACGGCAGCGACAAACCAT
>CACFLG010000011.1 GCA_902567095.1 uncultured OM182 clade bacterium | reverse complement strand
GAAGCACTATTAATACAAAGTGGGGAGCCAGTTTTAGTAAGCTCGACAAGAGAATCCTTAGTAGAGGCAATCGATGAATGGGCTAAAGCATGGTCAAACAAGAACGTAAGTAACTATCTATCGAGTTACTCTAAAGATTTCTCCGTGCCGGGAAATCGGTCAAGAAAAAGCTGGGAAAACCTTAGAAAAGATCGACTAAGCAGGCCTAAGTTTATAAGGGTAACATTGGAATATCAGAGGTTCGTTCAAGTCGAAGAAGACCTGGTAGATGTCTTCTTCAGGCAAACATATTCCTCGAACACATATAGAGACGTTACTGACAAGGTTCTTAGAATGACCAAAGTTTTGAGAATGCGAAAAGAGGATTCAGACTGGAAGATTCTCATCGAGAGGGCGAGATAACAATTAACGGAGCAACCATGAAACCATCTCAGGACACAAAGACGATACCATCTGCAACAATAATTATGGTTCGAGAGGCAAACAACGGTTTGGAAACCTTTATGGTTGTGAGGCATCACAAAATCGACTTCGCGTCTGGCGCGCTGGTATTTCCCGGAGGGAAAATAGATGAGCAAGACTATGAGATGGATATTCATTGTGAAGGAATAAAAAATGAGGACTCATTTGACCCAGCATACAAAGTGGGTGCCATAAGGGAAGCTTTCGAGGAAAGCGGGATTCTGTTTGCTAGGCCTAGAGGTTCAAAGACAATTATCTCCGGATCGAAATTAAAAGAACTATCGCACTATCGGAAAGCCTTGCACTCAGGGCAGATAACCTTTCGAGATTTTTTGGCGAAAGAAAATCTTAGGTTAGCATGCGATGAACTCTATCAATTTGCTCATTGGATAACTCCTGAAATGATGCCGAAGCGTTTCGATACGCAATTTTTTATCGCGAGAGCGCCTGATCAAGCGGCTAAGCATGACGGGAACGAATCTGTCGATTCATTATGGCTTTCACCACAGGAAGCACTCGAGGGCAATCGTGGGGGGAAATACACGATCATTTTCCCGACTCGGGTAAACATCGAACGCTTAGGCGAAAACATTTCGGCCGAGCAAGCTATTGCTGCGTCTCTTAAGACCGAAATTAAAGTTGTCTTGCCTAGGTTAGAAACAAGGGAGGATGGAACTTACGTTGTAATAGACGAGGATGCAGGGCACAAGACTAGGTCGGAAAGAATTCCTGGCTAGAAAAATATCTCCCAGCACCTACACCTATCCACCGAAGTCATCTAAGAAAATGTTTTCTCTCTCCACTCCTAGATCCTCTAGCATCCCAATTACCGCAGAGTTCATCATGGGTGGGCCACACATGTAAAACTCGCAATCCTCAGGTGCAGGGTGATCTTTAAGGTACTCATCAAACAAAACGTTGTGTATGAACCCCGTCAGCCCATCCCAGCCTTCAATGTTTTGGTCTGAGAGCGCGACGTGCCATTCGAAGTTGTCATTTTCTCTTGCAAGTTGGTCAAATTCGTCAACATAAAATAGCTCAGTTTGGTTTCTCCCACCGTACCAAAAGGAAATTTTTCGGGAAGACTTTAATCTTAGCAGTTGATCAAAAATATGAGCTCTCATGGGCGCCATTCCGGCGCCGCCACCAACAAAGACCATCTCGGCTTCGGTGTCTTTTGCGAAAAATTCTCCATAGGGACCAAAAATAGTTACGGTGTCTCCGGGTTTGAGTGTAAACAAGTAGGAAGACATTCTGCCAGGCGGAAAATCAGTACCAGGGGGTGGAGAAGCTACCCGAATATTGAATTTCATAATCCCTTTTTCTTCGGGATAATTTGCCATGGAGTATGCTCTTATCGTTGGCTCATCCACCCGAGACGTATGGTCAAAAACCCCAAATTTGTTCCAATCACCCAGATATTCCTCTCCGACCAAAATATCTTTATAAGCAATATCATAAGAAGGGATTTCAAATTGAACATACCCTCCAGCTCGGAAATCTACTTCCTCTCCTTCAGGCAACTTCAAGACAAGCTCTTTAATAAAAGTCGCCACGTTATCGTTCGAGAGGACCTCACACTCCCATCTCTTTACGCCAAAAAATTCTTGAGGAACCTCTATCTTCAAGTCCTGCTTGACCGCTGTTTGACACGAGAGCCTCCAACCCTCCTTTGCTTCTCCCCGAGTAAAATGCCCGGCCTCTGTGGAAAGCATTGACCCACCTCCATCAAGCACCTTGCACCTGCATTGGGCACAAGTCCCCCCACCACCGCAGGCAGAGGATAAAAATATCCCTGAATCTGCCAGGGTGTTGAGTAATTTCCCTCCCGCCGCACACACTATGGTTTTTTCAGGATCCCCATTGATCTCGATCGAAACCTCTCCAGAACTCACTAGTGATCTGCGTGCAAACAAAATCAGAAAAACAAGCATCATAATGACCGTAGTAAACATACCTACGCTTACGAAAACCTCATAAAAATTCATCTCTTTCTTTACCCTTTTAAACTAAAGCGAAATCCCGCCAAAGGACATAAAGCCCAGTGACATCAGGCCAACAGTGACAAAGGTTATGCCAAGACCACGCAACCCCTCTGGCACATCACTGTATTTCATCTTTTCCCTTATTCCAGCAAGGACCACAATTGCCAAAGCCCACCCTACTCCGGAACCAAAACCATAAACAACGCTTTCACCAAAGCTATAATCTCTGTTTACCATAAACAACGCCGCCCCAAGGATCGCACAGTTTACAGTGATGAGAGGTAAAAAGACTCCCAGCGCGTTGTACAGAACGGGAACATATTTATCCAAAAACATCTCAAGAATTTGAACAATCGCGGCTATAACCCCGATGTAGGAAAGAAAACCAAGAAAACTCAGATCGACTTCTGGCATTCCTGCCCAAGCAAGGGCACCATCTGCCAGCAGATATTGATAAATCAGGTTGTTAACCGGAACAGTAATGGTTAAAACCACAATCACAGCAATACCAAGACCGAAAGAGGTCTCAATTTTCTTTGAAATAGCAATGAAGGTACACATGCCTAGAAAAAACACGAGCGCCATATTCTCTATAAAAACAGCTCTGACAAACAAACCCAAGTAATATTCCAACATTCTTTTTACACCTTAGAAAACGCTGTCTGTTCACCAATCTCATGCTCAGACTCTTCAACTTGATCTTTTTTCCAAGCTCTGATGGCCCATATAATCCCGCCAATAATAAAAAACGCGCTTGGCGGAAGAAGCATAAGGCCCATTGGCGAATACCAGCCACCATTTGTAACCAGGGGCAGGACTTCGACACCAAACATGCTGCCCGAGCCAAATAACTCTCTGACTGCGGCTACCAACATTAAAATCAAACTATAGCCTAGCCCATTTCCTACTCCATCGATAAAGCTAGGCCACGGAGGGTTCTGCATAGCAAAGGCTTCTGCACGGCCCATAACGATGCAATTAGTGATAATCAACCCGACAAACACACTTAATTGTTTACTTAAATCGTATGCCACTGCGCCAAGGACTTGATCTACCACTATTACTAGGGAAGCGATAATCGTCATCTGAACAATTATCCTGACACTGCTAGGTATTCGGTTCCTGATAACGGAAATGAAGAGATTTGAAAAAGCACAAACCACAGTAAGCGCAATGCACATGACCAAAGCGACGCTCATCTTAGTGGTGACCGCAAGAGCTGAACAGATACCTAAGATTTGAAGTCCTATGGGGTTGTTATTGAAGAGCGGGTTTAAAAGGATTTCTTTGCTGGTCATTTTAATATTTACTCCCCTAATCTCGACAATACAGGACCGAATCCATCTTTCCCTAACCAATATGCGACCATGTTTTCAACGCCGCGACTTGTTAGGGTCGCACCCGAGAGACCATCGATCTGGTAATCATAATCAGGCGAATCCGAGGAAGCCTTGCCTTTTATAACCCTTAGAGCAACGTTGCCATCGGAATAAATCTTCTTCCCTTCCCAGGATTTCTTCCAATCTGGGTTGTCCACCTCTCCCCCTAACCCAGCCGTTTCCCCGTGCTCATAAAAAGTGATGCCTGAGACCGTATTCATATCCCCTTGCAAGGACAAAAAACCGTAAAGTGTCGACCACAAACCATAACCGTGCACTGGTAATATTATCTTCGAGATAGCTCGTGTTTCTTCTTCTCTTAAAACATAGATAACACTATATCTCGCCCTTCGACTTATGGAAGCTATGTCTTCCCCTTCTTTTAGCGATTTCGATAACGAAGGGTCTTTGGAGGCTTTCCGCTGATCGTAAGCACTAGTATCGATTCCCAGATCCAGTGCTTCGAGATCGCTTATTATCCTTCCCTCAGCTAAATCAGCTACTTTTACCTCAAACTTATCGAACTCGCTTACAATTTCGGTAGGACTAACATTTTGAATTCCCGCTGCCATTAAAATATTCGATATTCTATCGAAGTTCTTATTAGCAATTCTCTGAGGCTTCAACAAAACCGCCGCGCTCGCAACCATAATGGAGCAAACAAAACAGACAGATAAAGCTACAGCCATTACGTTCGACATTGAATCTTTGTTTTTAGGCGCCAACACGAGCCAGCCTCCTTTTAATATTTGATCGAATAACCGCCCAATCAAATAGCGGCGCAAAAAGATTGGCGAACAATATAGCCAGCATCATGCCCTCAGGGAAAGCTGGGTTAACGACTCGAATGAGCACACACATCAATCCAATTAAAGTCCCATACCAAAATTTTCCTTGGTTTGTCATAGAGGCCGAGACTGGATCCGTCGCCATATAAACCATACCAAAAGCAAAACCGCCCAGCACAAGATGCCAGTACCAAGGCATCCCAAACATAGGGTTTGAATCCGACCCAATCAAATTAAAAAATGATGCTGTAAAAACCATGCCGAGAAAAACCCCTAGCATTATCCGCCAAGACGCGGTTCGAGTGACGAGTAAGACAGCGCCACCAATGAATATCGCCAAAGTTGAGGTTTCCCCTATAGATCCTTGCATATTTCCGAAGAAAGCTTCAGACCACGAAATCCCCATCTCAGCTAACCCAGTCATCCCTTCCGCCGCAGCTTGGCCCAAAGCCGTGGCCCCACTAAAACCATCCACAGCTGTCCAAACGGAGTCTCCTGAGATTTGCGCGGGATACGCAAAGTATAGGAAGGCTCTCCCTGTCAGCGCTGGATTCAAAAAGTTTTTCCCGGTCCCACCAAAAATTTCTTTACCTACCACTACACCGAAACTAATACCCAAAGCCGCTTGCCAGAGAGGAATAGTAGCTGGAAGCGTCAAAGAAAATAAAATGCTAGTGACGAAAAACCCCTCATTAATTTCGTGCCCGCGCACTATTGAAAATAAGGCTTCCCAGATGCCACCCACAATAAAAACAGTAATGTAGATAGGAAAATAATGCACCGCTCCAAAAACCATACAGTCCCAAACGCTATTGGGATCGTGGCCCGCTAAAAAAGTGATCAAATCTCCTCGCCAACCGGGAACACCCGAAACTTCCATGGTCTCCATGGCGACATTAGCTTGAAAACCACAAAAATACATTCCAGCGATCATTGGGAAGAATGCACAAATCCAAACGGTAGTCATGATTCGTTTCATATCTACTGCGTCTCGAACATGTGAGCTGGTCTTTGTCACGAGGCCTGGCGAATAGCAAATCGTGTCTATCATCTCGTACAATGGGTACAAGCGCTCATACCTTCCGCCTTTTTCGAATTGGGGAGCTAACCTATCTAAAGTTCCTCTAAGTGACATTCTTTAACTCTCTTCTTGAATCCGGTTTAACATTTTACGGAGGTAGGGCCCATACTCGTATTTCCCCGGACAGGCAAACGTACAAAGAGCAATATCCTCTTCTTCCAGTTCAAGCGCTCCGAGGTCTATCGCGGCTTCTAAGTCATCAACGACTAACGCTTTCAAAAGGGGGGTGGCTAAAATATCTAATGGCATGGTTCTCTCATATGTGCCCAACGGGAAAATTGACCTTGGGGAACCTTCAGTCGATGTGGACATATCGAAATTCATATTCCTAAAGGATCCCAAAAACAGATTGGTTAGCGAGAATTTGTTAGCGCCTGGGCTAACAAACTCCAGCAAATCTCGTTCAAGACCCTCACGGATAACAGAAATTTGATTGTGAAAGCGTCCCAAAAAAGCCGTGGGGCCAGCTGCTCTCCTTCCGTCTATTACTGATCCACTTATAACTCTATTCTGTGTCCCAAGAATTTTCCCTCCAGTCAGCTCGCAAATGCTAGCTCCTTGCAGGGTTCTATATAACATCGGATCAGAGACTCTCGGTCCGGCGAGGGATACAACTCGGTAAGGATCTATGCAGCCTGAAAGAAAAAAGGACCCTATAGCAATTACATCCTGGTAACCGATTTGCCACACCGATCGGTTCAGGTGGACTGGACGCAGAAAATGAATGTGAGTGCCAGCATTCCCAGCAGGATGTGGCCCTGAAAAGCTTTCATTTACGACCTTCTCATTGCGAGACACCGGTATCGAATCCTCTTCATTCGAACAAACGAACACTTTCCCTTCAGTAAGGACAGAGATGACGTCAATGCCAACGAGATACTCTTCTGAGCGCTCGTTAATTACAACAGAGGGTCGAGGACAGTGGGGTCTAGTATCTGCCGAGGTTACGAAAATAGCCTCAGGGGCTTTTCCTTGAGGCGGGACACTTCTGCCGTAAGGCCGACCCTTGAACGCTAGCCATTGTCCGCTTTCTACTAGCTGGTTTAACACTCTCTCCCGTCCTAATTCTAAAATTTTGGAGTGCTCGATCGGGTCGTACAGGGGACCACAACGATCTGAATCAATCTTTATTTCTACAGATTCTAAGACTCTTTTTTCGCCTCGATTGATCGCAGAAATTTCACCGCTGAGCGGTGAGCAGATCTTAAGGTCAGGAATCTTTTTATCGGAGAAAAGTGGTTGGCCCGGTAGTACTCGATCTCCAATTACCACATGCATTGTGGGCTTAATGCTAGGATAATCGTACCCGACTATACCTATTCTTGAGATCTCTGGGCCTTCATAAACCTCTTGCAGCGGGGCTCCGTCGATCGGCAAATCAAGTCCGTGCTTAGTCTTTATCATTTCTGATTGAAACTTCCTTTTTTCACCTGGAGAACAGCGTATGTTTTTTTGGGGAATTTCTAGTCTTACTCGCGTAGATGAGGTTTGAGAGGCTTACTCGCTTTCCCCAAGTAATAAAAATCGCCCTTTTCGTGGGAAGGATTATAGAGGTACAAACAAAAATTTTCTACTTCATCAAAGATCAATGGTTATAAAAAAACTTTGTCATTATCCTTTTTCAACCGACGGTCATTGATTAGTGGCAGATCTCGTTCCAAGATCAGATATTTCGCCAGTAAAGGGCTTCCCAGGAACAAAAGGGTACTTAATGCCCGCCATTTTTTGCCCTACCCTAACCACTTGGCAAGAATAACCAAATTCGTTGTCGTACCAAACATACAAAACTACCTTTGACCCATTCACGATAGTGGCATGAGAATCTATAATCCCCGCATGCCTATTCCCTATAAAATCAGTCGAAACCACCTCACTTGAAATAGTGAAATCAATTTGTCGATTCATAGAGCTGTCCAGTGCCATATTCCTCAAAAAGTCGTTTACCTCTATTACGCTGGTCTTCCTTTCTAAATTGAGATTTAAGATTGCCATTGAGACATTTGGAACCGGGACACGAATTGAATTGCCTGTAAGTTTACCTTCCAATTCGGGCAGAAGCTTGCCAATTGATTTGGTTGCGTTGGTTTCAGTTAATACCATATTGAGGGGAGCGCTTCGGCCTCGTCGTTCCTTACTGTGGGTATTATCGTGAAGATTTTGGTCATCTGTATACGCATGAACCGTTTCCATGTGTCCGCTTTCAATACCGAACTGGTCGTTCATACATTTCAAAATAGGTACGATAGCGTTGGTAGTGCAGGAGGCAGCCGCCACAA
This sequence comes from uncultured OM182 clade bacterium, assembly GCA_902567095.1. Classification (GTDB taxonomy): domain Bacteria; phylum Pseudomonadota; class Gammaproteobacteria; order Pseudomonadales; family Azotimanducaceae; genus UBA9659. The sequence continues at coordinate 32,454 of CACFLG010000011.1, read as the reverse complement.
TCTTATCCTCAGGGAACAGTTGGTCAGAGTTAGCACCCGAAACAATGTTTTTCACATCTCCTTTACCCGAAGTAGTAAGGAGAACTTTTGAAACACCATCTGAGTTCAGATGTTGCTCTAAACCATCAGCATCTCGCCATGCTCCTGTCGAGTCCACGACCAAAGCATCGGTAATGCCATAACGAGTGTAATCAATTTTTCCAGGATCCTTCGCATAGATAAATCGAATGACATTACCATTGCAGATTAACGCATGGTTTTTTTCATCCACCCTTATCGTTCCATTAAAAGATCCATGAACTGAATCGCGCCTCAAAAGGCTAGCTCTCTTGTTCAGATCCTCGACCAAGTCTTTTGGTGGTCTAAGAACCACCGCTTTTTGAACTAAATTTTGACCGCCCCCAGCTTTCTCAACTAGTAATCGGGTTACAAGCCTGCCAATTCGGCCAAAACCATAGACGACCACGTCGCGAGGAGAGTGACTAACAGAATCAGACCTGCCCAATATTTGGCTGCACTCTTTCGAAACATAGTCTTTTGGACTTAGTCCGCGATCGTTCTCCATAAAATTTGAAGTCAATTTACCAATATCAATATGAGCCGGGCCTAGTTCTAGCTCACATAAAATTTTAAGGATTGGATGGGTCTCAAATTCTGACATCTCATTATTCTCAATTTGTCTTACAAAACGATGCGCTTTCATGAGATCTATGACTGATTGGTTGTAGAGAGGAACTCCATGAATGTATATAACTACGTTTTTCCTATAAAGTGAGCCTATCATCGGAATCATCGCCTCAGCTAACGCTTCCCTTTGTTTGAAATCGGCGAACGCACTTTCTAATCTTGGTTTAGCCACTCGGAAACCTCCACTATCTTTTTTTTCAACAACACCCTAAGGCTTGCAAGAGTACAGAATCGCGATTATCACTTTATGGGCAAGATTACGCAATCGCTTCGAACCTCGAATTGGTCGATTTAGCGCTTGAGATTTGCATTGCTCAAGACGTTTATCTCTTTTGGTTGACTTAAAATTAGTCAAAATGTCTCTGGCCATAAGGGGCTCTGTTCCTTAGAATTCTTCGATTTCCTAAAGTGTTCTGTTTTTCTTATGGCACAACCGAAGTCTCCAACTGGCATGCCTTTAAAAAACCACGCGGTTTATCAGTCAGATTCCGCTGCGAGCCATTCACTTTCCGATCAGATAAATAATTTGGACGGTCCGATCTTAGTAATCACGCAAGATTCAACGAATGCAACAAAAGTTTTAGCTGAACTCCAATTTTTCTTAAAGTCCTCCACTGAAATTGTATATTTTCCTGACTGGGAAACACTAATTTACGATAGCTTTTCTCCTCACGAGAACATAATTTCGGCTCGACTTAAGGTTTTAAATCAGTTGCAAGAAAGCAAACCTATGATAGTTGTTGCTTCTTGCACGACGCTACTGCATCGGCTTCCACCGCCAAATTTTGTTTCTAGTGGCAGTTTTTTGATAAGAAAAGAGCAAGAGTTAGTCCTTGATACTCTGAGAAAAAATATGCATTTAAAAGCATATCGCGAGGTTAGCACGGTTATTGAACATGGGGAGTTCGCTATCAGAGGGTCAATTATAGATATCTTCCCGATGGGATCAGTCACGCCTTTTAGAATAGATTTGTTCGATAATATCGTCGACTCTATTAGGACTTTTGACCCCGAGACCCAAAGATCGCTTGAGAAAAAAAATAGAATTGAAATACTTCCCGGGAGAGAATTTCCGTTGTCTAAAAGTGCGATAAACCATTTTAAAAACCAGTGGCACCTTCATTTTTCAGGCAAGCCAGAGGATGCTTTGGTATACCGCGATATATCCAAGGGGCTTGTGCCCGCAGGGCTCGAATATTACTTAAAATTCTTCTTTGAAGAGCCTGCTTCTATTTTTGACCATCTTCCTAAAGAGACAAGGATTTTTTCAGAAGAAATTACTGAAGCTGTAAAGGGCTTCTGGGAGAAAGCACAACAAAGATTTGAAAGTTTACGTTATGACCTTACCAAACCAATTCTCCCCGTCTCAGATATTCTATTAAATCCGGATGAGTTCTTGAATAATCTTGATTTAAATTCCTGTTCTATCCTCGAGGAAGTCAAAAAAAATCAATCACAAACCTGTCGCTACGTACAAATGCCGAATGTAAGAGCAGAAAGAGGTAGTAAACAACCTTTCTCTCTACTAGAACAACTTCTGAAAAACTCCACAAACAGAGTGTTAATCGTTGCAGAAACCCAAGGAAGAAAAGCTTCCATCGAATCCTCATTCAAAGAGGTGAATCTTAAACCTCTTGAAATTGATACGTGGGAGGAGTTTAAAAAAAGTGATTTTAAATTCGCTATAACCGTGGGATTAATTCAGAGAGGCTTTTCTAGTAATTTTTTTCATGTAATTACTGAGCGAGAATTATTTGGTGAGGAAGTTTTTTCAACTCGAAAGCGAAAGAAAACTTTAGATAATTTCGCCGATCTTATAGTGAAAAATCTGAATGAGCTCAAACCCGGAGATTCAGTAGTGCACATCGATCACGGGGTAGGAAGGTATGAAGGGCTTAGTATTCTCAAAATCGATAATCGAGATACCGAATTTTTAGTTATAAATTATGCTGAGGATGCGAAACTTTATGTCCCGGTTTCATCGTTAGAGCTTATCTCGAGATATTCAGGGATAGAAGGTTTAGAGGCGCCTTTGCATCGATTAGGGGGGGAAACCTGGAAAAAAGAAAAAAAACGAGCTGTTGAGCAAATCAATGATGTGGCGGCAGAGCTTCTCGATCTTTACTCAAAGCGGCTTGCCGCCCAAGGATTCAGTCATCAAAATCCTAATCAAGATTATGACGAATTTGCCAGAGCTTTCCCTTTCGAGGAAACACCTGATCAAGAAGAAGCAATCAAACAAGTGATGGCCGACATGTTATCAGATAGGCCTATGGATAGATTGATTTGCGGGGACGTTGGTTTTGGTAAGACTGAAGTGGCAATGAGGGCAGCTTTTATCGCGACCAGTTCGGGCAAACAGGTTGTTGTCCTGGTGCCCACTACTTTGCTAGCGCGCCAACACGAGGAAACCTTAAAAGACAGGTTTGCAAACACTGCGGTAAGCATTGCATCGATATCACGATTTAAAACAAGCTCAGAACAAAAAAGGATTATCGATGGCCTGATCACAGGAAAAATAGACATTGTTGTAGGGACGCATTCTCTTCTTCAGGAGAACATAAATTTTTCTGATCTGGGTCTCCTTATAATTGATGAAGAACACCGATTTGGGGTCAGGCAAAAAGAAAAAATTAATTCGTTGCGAGCAGGAGTAGATATTTTAACGATGACTGCGACTCCGATACCGAGAACTTTGAATATGGCGATATCAGGTTTAAGAGATTTATCGATCATCGCGACACCTCCTGAAAGGAGGCTTTCAATAAAAACCTTTATAAATAAAAAGAGCGATCATGTTGTAAAGGAAGCGATACAGAGAGAAATATTGCGCGGAGGACAAGTTTTTTACCTTCACAACCAAGTAAAAACTATCGAAAAAACAGCGATCGAACTTCAGAAGGAAATACCAGAAGCATCGGTCTCGATAGCACATGGACAAATGCGCGAGCAGCAACTTGAACAGGTGATGCTAAATTTTCATCGTAAAACGTCAAATTTACTAGTTTGCACAACAATCATTGAAACAGGTTTAGATATCCCCAGTGCGAACACAATAATAATTGAACGAGCAGACAAACTCGGACTTGCACAAATACATCAGCTTAGAGGCAGGGTAGGACGTTCTTATCATCAGGCTTATGCGTACTTATTAACTGCGCCAGAGGAAGCGATGACACCAAGCGCCATTAAACGTCTACAAGCGATCTCAGAATCCGAGGATCTTGGAGCAGGGTTCATTCTCGCAACTCATGATCTAGAAATACGAGGAGCTGGAGAAATTTTAGGAGATGATCAATCCGGGAACATCCAAAACCTTGGCTATTCTATATTCGCTGAGCTCCTGGACAGAGCAGTAAGCGATATCAAGTCAGGGAGACTGCCAAGATCAAAGGATATAGACAAGAAAACCTTAGAGACAAGCATTGACTTTGCAGCTCTGATTCCCGAGACCTATCTGCCTGACACACATGCGCGATTGGTTCTTTATAAGAGGATTGCGTCGCTTCGGGACGAAGAAGAACTGAAGGAGTTGCAGGTTGAAATGATAGATAGATTTGGACTATTCCCGATTGCAGTAAAAAACCTCTTTAGATTGACCTCATTAAAGATTCAAGCAAGAACCTTAGGAATAACGAAGATAACTCTGAAGGGCAGTAACTGCAGATTAATATTTGGAGAGCAAACACGCGTAAGTCCAGATACTATTTTCAAGTTACTAAAAAATGATCCCGGGAAGTATAAATTTAATGGAGGAAACGAGTTGGTCCTGAATGCTAATATTACAGATGTTGACAAGAAGTTCGATGCTGCAGAGAAATTGTTTGCCCAGCTATATTAAAGAGATAGGGAGAAAAGAGATTTGGATCAATTCAAATGGTTGTTAACCATAGCGTTCGGTTTTTCAAGCACAGTATTTGCCGAGACAAACGTGGTCTCAGCAGATTGGTTTCAAATCGACACTATTATCTTTGAATATTTAGAACCGGATACAAGCGAGAATATGGGTAATGAAGAAAAAAAATCTTACCCCGAGAACGTCATAGCCATTGATGAAAATTTAAAGGCAGTTAAAGAAGATGATGGCTTTAAGGCCAGAAACGAACCGCTGTCAATGGAAAACGGATACTCCAACGCGAATCAGAACATTTCCTTTGAACTCGAGAGCGAGAGTGCTCGGAGGTTCAATAGAGGGCTGATAGAAGCATTGATTAAAAGATCATCCGAAAACCAATCCGAAAACAGCTCTGAGAAAACTCCGGACGTAGCCGAAGATGGATTTAGAGCTAAAATAATCAAAGAACTCCTTTTCCAACTGAATCCTTCTTCGGATGGGCAACTTGCCTTTCAAGACTTCTCCTCTCTTTCAGATCTTCGAGAAATAAAAGAGAAGATAGAACGCTCGGCAAACATGAAAGTCCTCGCTCATAAATCTTGGATACAACCGATTGGATCTGACCAAACATCGATTATGATTCAGGAAGGAGCTAAGCAAGAAGAGAAATATGAAATTGAGGGTTTTATAACCCTCTATCGGAAACGTTTCCTTCACGTAATGACAGATCTTTGGTTTACAAAATTTGCTACAGACAATAACGAGGTGCCTGATTACTCTAACACTCCTTTTAGAGAATCTGCCAATGGAAGTCAGTTTAGAGAAGCCTCAAACTCCTCTGCTTTTAAAACGTTTGTGATGAAACAGCAGAGAAGAGTGCGAGCGGCCGAATTGCATTATCTTGACCACCCCTTTTTTGGTCTTGTTTTAAAAATAACCAGATTTTCAAAGGATACAAAAGAAAATTAGGTCTCAATCAAATTTACTGTACTGGTTGGATAAGCAAACTCAGCACCTTTTTGACTAATTATCTCCATGACCTCAAGCATCACTTTTTGTTTTACATCATGAAAACCGACCCAATCAGTTGTCTTGGTATGCGCATAGATAAAAAATTCTAATGCCGACGTACCAAACGAATCAAGATTAACGATCAGCGTCTGCTCTGAATCTATATCGTCATGCTTGGAAAGCATTGCCCTCACTTCATCTATAATCAAAGGCAGAGTCTCAGCGTCCTCATATCGGACGCCAATTCTTTCAAAAATGCGCCGATTCGTCATTCTAGAGGGATTCTCCAAAGCTACATTTGCAAACACTGAATTAGGAATATAAAGCGGTCTTTGGTCGAAGGTCCTAATTGAGGTTAACCGCCAACCGATTTTCTCTACTGTACCCTCTATTTCACGATCTGGGCTCCTTACCCAATCCCCTACAGAAAACGGTCTGTCCAAATATATCATCAGCCCTCCGAAAAAATTTGCCAAAAGGTCTTTAGCTGCAAAGCCCACAGCAATACCTCCGACACCACCAAAAGCAAGAACACCTGAGATGCTAAAACCTAGAGTTTGAAGGACCGACAAAACAACAGTGATGGTTACTGAAATACGGAGTAATTTTCCAACGGCGTTAGCAGTCGTAACGTCACCACCACCTGCAATAGAGGCGAATTCGATCTCGGTTATGAATTTTGTCAAAAAAAATCCCAGGAGACTGACTACAGCTATAAATCGTAACGGGTGAATTAATTTTTCTAGGTCAGAACCTGTGCTCTCTACCATAATCTGCATTGCCCATGCTATTCCGACAATCCAGACCAACCAACTGGAAGGTTTTTTAGCTGCAGCAACGAAAGCATCGTCCCAAAGGTTTGCAGTCTTTTTTGTTTGTTTCTCAAAACGTGAAAAAGCCCTCCGAACGACAAAACTTAAAAGAGCAGTCAGAAATATGATAGAAAAGACCAAAATAAACTTGGGATCAGTAAACAACTGATCGAGATCGTACAAAGTATCATTCATTTGAGATCTACCACTAGAAATATCGGACTAATTGTAATCTGACAAAGTCCTCATCATCAAAAAAAATTAGCTCAGAATCAAACAACTGTTTTTTTGAAGTTCCCCAACTATATTCCACTAACGTTGGACCTGGAATATTCAGGAACAAACTCGCTTCCAAGCTTAGACGCCAGTTTGTTCCTATCCGCGTACTTGCCTCAAGATTCAAGACATACTCCTTAGAGTCAATATCGTAGAGAGCTACCAACAAGGCATTCGTGTCCCATATATTATTCAATGAGTATCTCATTCCTAGCGCCAAATCATTTTCAGTAGAGTTCATCAGAAGGTTTTCTCTACTATCATATAGGTGCTCAATCAAGAGCCCCAGATCTGCCCGAGTGTTAAAAACTCCAACGAATGTTTTTTCAAACCCAATTACGCTTGCCCAAAACCGCGCGCCTTGACCACTCCTTCTAATATATTCTAGTTTCCAAGCCCAATCCCCAAGAAAATATTGTGCATCAATACCCGTTTGGTCAATCACATCGTAATAAGGCATAAAATGCTCAGTAGTAGCGGGAAACTGGTCAAAATCCTGATTTTTCGGAAGCAATCTAGGCTCTCTGGATGTTCCAGAGAAATGAGACAAGCCAAGCTCTAAATCTCCAAAGTAATGAGTCCATCTGAAAGCAAAATCAAGCCGATAATTTTCTGCACCTGATTCAAATCCAGGAGATTCTTCGTGTATTACAAAAGGGAAAGATGGCCGGGCGTTAACTCCTGGGAAACTTCTTTCCCTAAAACCTGGAAGAAGAAAGATATCGAAAACCCCCCAATCTCGCGAAAAAGACAAGTTAAGCATAGGCTGTCCCAATTTTTCTTCGCCGTCCAATCCTTCGGTAAAGTCTACCTGGTTAATTACGTCAACTAGGTGCCTAGACTCGGTCACACCCCAAAACACCTTTCTCACACCGGCTCTAAATTCCCAATCCTCTCGGACCCTAATCCAAGCCAATTCCTGGATATCGACCAAGTTTCGCTCAGAATCTTCATAATCGAAGCGAAAGGATGGGACAAAATCAAACAAATATTTCCCATCATCCCAAGAACGGTGATACTCAGGGACAAATGAAAATGATGGAAAAAAAGTCGCTTGTCCCGACATTGATCTTTCAAGAAAAAACCGAGAATCCGAGATAAGAGCTGCGCTCCAAAGGGCCTTATCTTTTTTTTGGCTATACGCGCCTTTTACTTTTTTTTTAACTTAGCCAGATTATATTCAGCATCTAAAAATCTAGAAGGGACCGATTTTAAGGGAGCTTTAACTTCGATTTTTTCGTCTGCTCGTTTATACGGAGCGGAATCAATTTCCAAAGCTTCAACAGCTTTTTCTTGCAAGCTTACACTCTCAGGTCTTGGAACTGTCTCTTCATAACTAATTAGCCAAGGAGAAATAACCCCAATATCTTCCAGTTTTCTTTTTGTCAACAAGGCATCGCTCTGACGCAGCGGCCCCAAGACAACGCGATAAAAAATCTTACCGACAATATCTTTAGCGACCACGTTAAGCTCCTCGCCCCAAACGCGCAAATCCTCAACAAACTCTCGAGCTTTAGATTCCTGTCTGAAGCTTCCAGCGACGACTTGATACATCTGATTTTCAGAAGCAACTAAATCTCCAGCTTCCCAAGCATTCCCCACGCGGCCCTGAGCTTTATCTTTAACCAAACCCGAAGATTGGCCAAAGCTTTCGGTTTCATTCAAATCTGTTTTAGCACGCCAAATATCTTTTACGCCAAGAGCAACCAATTCTCGGGCAAGTTCTCTTTCAAGAGTAGGATCCATCGAATACGGAACCAGCAATCGATGGAAAATAAGGCTGTCAATTAAGACCTCTTTTACAAGCAAGTCAACATCGAGTTCGTCACTAATTCGGTATGCTTCTTTATGAGCTGCTTCAAGCGATTTAAAACTCCCTAAAACAAAAACATTTTGTGCTGAAAAAACCGGCAGCACGAAAATCAGAAACGGCACAATCAAAAAAAGACGAAAATATAAGTTCATACTTATCGAACTCTCTTTAACGCATTTTTGTTAAAGTCTTGTTCCCGCATTCCGCGATTAAACTGATAATTATTCCAGACAAGTCGAGTGCTTTTTTTGTTGACATGATTTTCCATTATCATTGAGTTTGCTCTCCAAATTCGATTGTCGTACATCCTGTAATCATAAAAATCAAGTGTCTTTAGGTGCTTATTTTTTCTGTCAAAGAATTGGATCTTTTGAAAACGATAATGTTCTTTATCAACCCATGCTACCTGACGAGTATATCCAGAGTTTTGATCTAACGGGTACCTCTCAACAATAAAATGCTCTTCCCCATGCATTATTTCATCTTTTAAATACCTATAAGAGTATTTGCTCACTTCTTGAGAACTGAGGTCTTCATATGCAAATTCACTACCCATAAACGGTCCGGATTTGTTTTTTGAAGCGATTCTTTTGATTCGTTTCAGAGCTGGCAGGTACAACCACTGGTCGTCTTCGCCAATAAAATGGGTATAGGTAAGAAGCCCAGTACCCCTGACGTCTGGAGGCGTATCAAAGACCATAAGTGTTCGGTCTCCATCTTCTTCGGTCTCTTTGCTCTTCATTTGTATTTCTCGCTCGGTGGTCTCTCCTCGAGCATTACTCAGAATCATGGTCAGGTCCACGGTGTAATCGACCCAACCATTATCGCGCCGATCAACTTCCGTCATTATCCTTAAACCCTCTTGAACCTCATCATTCGCCAGCAAAAGCGCAGGGAAGAAAAAAAAGACCAAAAAGGCAATTAGATTATTAGACATTTCAAATACCTTTCCCAAATAGGATGCTTACCTTAACAGACTTTATCGAGATTTTATTAAGACAACTCATTTCAAAAAGATCTTGAATTCCCTTTACAAAACTGTATAAAATTACAGTACATGTATAAAAAAACAGCGTATTATGCAAAACCTCACGGCAAGGCAAGAAGAAGTTCTATCCCTTATTAGAAACCACCTCGAGGAAACAGGCTATCCTCCTACACGAGCAGACATCGCCAAGCAATTAGGTTTTAAAAGTGCTAACGCTGCAGAGGAGCACCTAAAAGCTTTAGCAAAGAAAGGCGCCATCGAAATAATTCCTGGCACATCAAGAGGTATAAAATTGGCAAATGAAGCTGAAGGCATTCCGATAGTCGGCAATGTCGCTGCCGGCAACCCGATTTTAGCCGAGGAAAATATTGAAGATTATTGCGAACTTTCTCCATCTTTTTTCAAACCGAATGCCGACTATTTTTTGCGGGTTCGAGGAGATTCAATGAAGGATTCGGGGATTTTAGATGGAGATTTATTAGCAGTTCATAAGACCGCTGATGCCAATAATGGAGATATCATTGTAGCGAGGATCGACAATGAAGTTACTGTCAAGCGGTTAAAAAAATCGGGAACGAAACACTCTTTGAGTCTATTACCAGAAAACCCCGATTACTCTCCAATAAAAATAGACCTTAGAGAAAATGATTTCGCTATCGAGGGCCTTGCCGTTGGAGTGGTTAGAAATTAGACAAGATAACAAGTAATTTGCGTTTAGATAAACTTACTTTTGAGAATGGACCCATTCACCATCAATAAAGTCAGCTCGCCATCCGGACGGCTTCCCATCATTTTTTTCGGAGACCAAATACTGTTCTTTTGTCTTTGTGGAAAATTTTATTAGGGTCCTTCGTCCGGAAGAGTCTGTTGAAGGCCCCCTCATTAGATGTTGATACTTAGGGTCTATTTCATTCTGATGCGGTAATAGCTCATCTAAATAGGGACTGCGCGTCTCACGATTTTTTGGAAACCCACTCGCGGCAAGAAAAAGGCCCCTTCCGCCATCTCTAAGGACGTAATGATCATCTACCTTTTGACAAAAAAGCTCGGGCATGGGGACGGGATCCATCTTTGGTGGTGCCGGTTCTCCATTTCTGAGCAGTTTACGAGTGTTTTTACAAGAGTCTGATATACATCCAAAATACTTCCCAAAACGACCCGTTTTTAATTGCATCTCGGATCCACACTTATCGCATTCTAGGATCGGCCCATCATAGCCTTTGATCTTGAATCGACCTTTCTCTATTTTAAAACTCGAACAATCGGGGTTTTTACCACAAACATGTATTTTTCGTGATTCATCTACGAGGTAACTGTCCATTGCCGTCCCACACTCATCGCAGCGTTCTTTCCCAAGAAGGATTCTCGATTCTTCTTCCTCGTCTCCATCATCGCTGACAGCTTCATCTCCCGAGATCAGGTTTATCGTCGATTTGCATCTCTCTTTAGGTGGCAATGCATAGCCCGAACACCCTAAAAATACACCAGTGCTGGCAATACGAATTTGCATAGGTCGACCACATTCCTTGCACAAAATATCGGTGGCGCTTGGCTCATTTGCTCTCATTCCTTCAGAACTTTCCGCGAGCTCTAGTTTATTTTCAAATTCGGAGTAAAAGCTATTCAGTAAATTTTTCCATTCAACTTCGCCAGCAGAAACCTTATCAAGTCCTTCCTCTAACTGGGCCGTGAAATTATAGTCTAAAAGATCATCAAAACTTTCGTTCAATCTATCTGTAACTACATCTCCTATTTTTTCAGCATAAAAACGCTTATTTCTCAGTGTCACGTACCCTCTATCCTGGATAGTCGTGATAATCGAGGCATAAGTGGAAGGCCTTCCGATGCCTTTTTTTTCGAGCTCTTTTACTAAGCTCGCCTCCCCATATCTCGGGGGCGGTTTTGTAAAATGCTGCGATGGATTTAATTTAATTAGATCCAAACTCTGGTCAACTCTAATATCTGGTAGGGAAATGTCGCCATCTTTCTTAGCAGAAGAACCTTGGACACGGGTGTGCCCGTCAAATTTTAAAATTCTGCCCCGAACCTTCAATTCAAAATCATCTGCTTTTACTAGCAAAGAGGTGCTCAGATACTCCGCGTCAGTCATCTGGCTTGCAATGAACTGACGCCAAATTAATTCGTATAAACGTTCTGCATCCCTATCAACACCGTTCAATGCGGTTGCCTTTACTTGAGCGTCAGAGGGACGAATGGCTTCGTGGGCTTCCTGCGCGCCTTCCTTACTCGAATAAAGCCTTGGCTCCGACGGCAAATATTTTTCTCCGAAGCTTTCAAGGATAATTCCTCGCGCCATCCCAAGCGCATCGGAACTCAAATTAGTCGAGTCGGTTCGCATATAGGTGATATAACCAGCTTCATAGAGCCTCTGCGCCAACATCATTGTCTTTTTTACTCCGAACCCTAACCTGGTGCTGGAAGATTGCTGCAAAGTTGAAGTGATAAAAGGAGCAGAGGGCCGAGTTTTTGTGGGCCTCTCTTTTCTTTCGGCTACTCTATAATTCGCTTCAGCTAAGAGCTTTAATGCTCGATCAGCTTCTTCTTTCGATCTTGGCCTGAAATTTTTTCCTTCGTACTTCACAACATCGAAACAGATTGGATTTTCTGACATAGCCTCTTTTTTTCTTTCCTCAGCTAAATCAGCTTGAATTTCCCAAAACTCCTCAGGAACAAAAGCTCTTATCTCGCGCTCTCTCTCTACAACAACTTTTACGGCAACAGACTGAACTCTTCCCGCGGACAGACCTCTCGCGACTTTTGCCCAGAGGAGCGGAGACAGTTTAAATCCGACTACCCTATCTAAAAAACGTCTCGCTTGCTGAGCATTGACGCGGTCCATATTTAATTTTCCCGGGCTCTCAAAAGCTCGCTCTACCGCTTTCTTTGTAATTTCATTAAAGACCACTCTGCAATACCGTGACTCTTCTCCACCGATAGCTTCTCTTAAATGCCAAGCTATAGCTTCCCCTTCCCTGTCTAAATCTGTCGCTAAGTAGATCTGAGGGGCATCTTTCGCGAGTCTCTTGAGCTCCGAAACCACTTTATCGCTTTTGGGCAGTATTCGATAATCAGCTTTCCAGTCATTCTCGGGATCAATTCCCATTCTAGCGACTAGTTGTTTTCTTGCCTTTTCTTTTTTATAGGCTTCTTTCTTTTCAGGCGCCATCTTTCTTGTTTTTGCAGCCTCTCTAGCCCTAGCCTTAGGGTCTAACTTGCTCACACCGCTGACGGGCAAATCTCGAATATGTCCAACACTGGACTTCACAACGAATCCATTGCCCAGATATTTGTTTATCGTTTTAGCTTTTGCTGGCGACTCAACAATCACCAAAGACTTGGCCATAAAAATTTCCGATTTCAGTAAAAAAAAAGCTCGCCGCGAGTTTTAAAGGACAATGGCTACTCAGGTCAAGTCTGTTTTTTATTTTTTCTGCCCACCCCTTCGAAAAATAAGTCTAAAACTAAGGAAATTACTCAAATTTGAAGTTAGCGCAGTCGTTGAGAAAATCGACCACCAACTTTTCACTGTCCGGCAACTTCTCAAACCAGTTTAAAGAGATAAAGCCGTTTTGTTCTTCAACAAATTGGGTATCCTGAGGAAGATCGATTACAGATTTCTCGATCCATCTCCGAAAAGGTTCACAACCATGCGAGCGGAAATCAATTCGCCAAGACCAGCGACCATCAGATTCTTTTTCTATCCGCCACGCAACAGGGACTCGGACCCCCAAGCCTTCCCGATTATCGCGGCGCTTACTGTAGGTTACGCCGCCCCTTTCTTCCGTAGCTTTAGCAAGCTCTAGTGCTTGAGAAAAACTTTCCTTAATTTTTCTCTGTGAGCGTATCGGCTGGTTAATAGTAACAATTACACCTGACTTTAACGCAAGGGCTCTCATTTTTTGTATTTCCCTCTGTCTTTTCTTAGGAAATATTGAAAGAACTGGAGTTAAGACGAAAACAACTGCAAGGAGGATAAAAAAATAAGACAAAAGAAATTCTCTTTTTATTGGGGGTTGAGGTGGAAGTGTTAACCCTGTAGATTCTAAAAATCGTCCTTTAAAGCGCAAAAAGACATTATAAGCGATGATTGAATATAAGCACATACTTGTGGGCTTGGACTTAAGTTCAGAGTCCGGAGAGGTGGCACAGAAAGCTCTGGTAATGAAACATGCTTTAAAAGCAAGGATAAGTATTGTTCATGTTGTTGAGCCGCTTTCAATAGCTTATGGGGGCGATATCCCGATGGATATCTCAAACATTCAGGATCAGATTCAAGAAACAGCAGCAAAGCACCTAAGCGAATTCTCCGATTATCTAGATATAGAAAAGTCAGATCAGCACCTTATATTTGGGAGGCCAGAAAGCGAAATTCACGCCTTAGCCTATTCCATAGGTGCGGACCTTATTGTTGTTGGGAGCCACGGACGTCATGGGTTGGCACTTTTGCTGGGCTCCACTGCTAACGGTGTTCTTCAAGGAGCCCCGTGCGATGTCTTGGCAATTCGAGTCGGCAAAAAAGAATAAATGTCTTTAATTTTCGTTAAAGAATAGAATAATGTTCTAATCCTCTGTAAGCCCTGTCAGATCAGTGAAAGTACTCGTTTTTGTTTTTCTAATCCTTTTTTATTCTAACTCGTTAGGAGACTTTTCTCGCGGTCAATCCTATGAGGCAAATCAAAAGAAAGATTTAATAGAGCAAAGAAAAGCATACAAAAAGGCGATGCGCTTCCTGAAAAATAATCAATTCTCCAATTTTTCCAATGAAAAAGAAGGTTTAAAAAACTACTCCCTCTATCCTTATTTGGAGTTTAATGAAAAGATCTACAGAATCTCAAGGTACAAGGAAAAACAAATTTTAAAATTCCTTGAAGACTATAGCGAAACTCCATTAGGACAACCGCTGCTCTCCCATTGGCTGCCTATTTTGGCTAAACGAGGTCATTGGACAGTATTTCTTAGGAACTATAGCCAACTGAGAAATCCCTCCAACGAGTTAGAGTGCCTTCACAGTTACGCTCTATACAAAAGAGAGTCAAAGTTCGCGGGGCTAGACAAAGCTGCAAGACTTTGGACTGTTGGTTTCTCGCAACCGAAGGAATGCGATACAATTTTTCATCTCTTGAATGCGACCGGCGGAATAAGCAGTGAAATGGCGTGGTCAAGATTAGGCCTCAGTATTAAAGCTGACGAAAATAGTCTTTCTAAGTATTTGCTTAGATATATTGCAGAAAATCAAGCTCAATTGGCCTCAAATTTTAGGTTGGTCCACTCAAACCCAAAAGTTTTAAAAAAATTTAAACGTTTCAGTGCCGACACACTGGAAAACAAAGAAATCGTTCTTCATGGCATCGCTCGTCTAAGTAGACGCGAACCCGTCAAAGCTCTTGAGTTGTTAAATCGATACAGCAAAATCTTATCTTTCGAAGCTTCAAAGCTTAACAAGACATATGAAAAAATCGGTCTGGCCTTGTCTAGGAGAGAAATAGATCAATCACTTTTAGATTCCCTGCCGATTAAGCTTCGGGACCACCCGGACTTAGTTGAAGCAAGGATCAGGCATAGTTTAAGGATGAAGGATTGGAGCAACGTTCTTGTACTTATCAATCTTTTTTCAAAGGAAAGAAGGGATTTGGAGCAGTGGAAGTATTGGAAAGCGCGGGTTCTATCACTTTCTGAGGACCAAGCAGATCGAGAGGTTGCTCAAGATATTTACAGCGAGCTAAGTCAAAATCGATCTTTTTACGGTTTTCTTGCCTCAGACATGATGGGGACAAAGTACACCTACAATCACGAAGTGCATAATATTTCCTACGATGAAACTATCGGCCTAGAGGAAAATAAATCCGTCAAGCGAGCGCTGGAATTATTTGCGTTGGGATACCTTGGCAAAGCGCGGCAAGAATGGTATTTCGCTACCTCCAAGCTCAAACAACATGAACGAATAATCGCTGCTAATTTGGCACTTAGGTGGGGATGGCATAAAGCGTCTATACAAACGATGATTCAGTCCAAAAGCTGGGACAGCTTAACCGAGCGATTCCCTGTTGCACATAAAGACGTCTTTACAAGACATGCCAGACAGTTAGATATTCCAATCTCTTGGAGCCTAGCCGTAGCGAGACAAGAAAGCGCATTTATGCCTGATGCAAAATCCTCTGCCGGAGCAAGAGGATTAATGCAGCTCATGCCCTCAACCGCAAGAATAATCGCGAAAAGCGAAGGCATCAAATATTCATCACAGAACAAGCTTTTAGAGGTGGATTTTAACATTAGGCTTGGATCAAATTATCTCAGGTGGATGTTGGGACGTTATAACAATAATCGGATACTAGCTTCTGCAGCATATAACGCTGGACCAGGGAACGTAGACAAATGGGTAAACAAAGATCTAGCTTTAGATGTCTGGATAGAGACCATCCCCTTCAACGAAACAAGAAACTACGTCAAAAATGTTCTCGCCTATTCCACTATCTATAATTATCTGTTGGAGCAAGAATCACCTTTTATTTTTAGTGGAGAAAAAGAGCAATTCGGCAAGAGAAAGGCGCCAAAAAAATTTTCAAGCACAATAAATTCCTCAGTGAGCGGCTTTTAAATGTTAATTGATATAGGTGCAAATCTAACGCACGAATCTTTTCAAAGTGATATTGATTCGGTCCTAACGCGAGCTAAAGAATCAAAAGTTGATCAAATCATTGTAACTGGCACCTCTGTTCTGAGCAGCATAAAGGCTCAACAGCTAACACAGAAACATAACTCATTATACTCAACCGCTGGCATCCATCCGCATTATGCGGAAGAAACCAGCGAGCGAACCATTGCGGATTTAGAGAAGATTTTTCTCAGAGCAAGGATCTGGCCGATGTATATCCGGAAAAGTTGGTCTCTCTTATTAAGAAATTTGATCAGGAAGCCAAAAAATATGAGGTTTACCCTCTTAGAGACGCGGGATCCAGGAGGGGAGGGGATTACTCAGTGCCTCATTCTTTGGACGGCTATGACAGAGTCGCTTATAACGACAAACATTTTCGGATGCCCGAATTCTCTGTATTAAATCTAAAAAATGTTTCGTACAACATAATTGCAAAAATTGAATTGGGAGAGACCGAGAATTCCGGAGTGATCGCTTGCCAGGGCGGCGCGATGGCAGGGTGGGCGCTTTTCTTGAATAGCAGAGGGAGGCTTAAGTTTGTTTACAATTGGTTTGGGAAAGAATTTACAGAAGTTTGCTGTCCCGAAAAGCTCGCGCCTGGGATTCACGAGATTAAAATCAACTATGACCATGATGGTGGTTTTGGCGCAGGTGGATTTTTTAAACTTTTGGTTGACGAAATTCTTTTAGACAGCAAGAGAATAAATAGGACAGTACCTGTTATTTTCTCAATGAGCGGAGAGACCTTCGACGTAGGAAGAAATACTGGTTCCCCTGTATCCGATTATCCTAGCCATTTCCCGTTCACCGGGAAAATTATCAGCGTCGTTCTTGAACGCCTTAATGAAAAAGATGCCGTTACCTTGAAGGAAGAGAGTAAAGGAAGGTTTGCCGCTAGTCTGAGCGCTCAGTAGAAGGGAGAGGGCTGATAAACAGCCCTCTCGCCAACACTAATGGTTAGGAAGTTATATAGGTCGCGACTCTGGCTTGGTTTTTAGAAATATTGCTCGCATTTTTCAGAATGCTTTCGCGTCGTTCCTGAATTTTCTCAGCATTTTTCTCTATCTTTTTCCTATTCACGTTCATAGACGCTGCTAGAACATCCATTTTTTTAGTGTTTGCGTTCGCTTTTTTTGCGACCTCTGATCCCCGTGATGCATTTCTCTTAACTCTTGCCGCGTTCTTAGCCGGAGTAGCCGAGCTGAGCTTGACTTTTCCGTTAAGAATTTCTGTGTTCTTTGCTATCTCTTTTGCATTGAATCGAACAATGCCTTCGTTGGCAGCCATTATTGCGTCGTTTACTTCTATAAGCATGGCGTTAGCTTTCACCATCTTTTCGTTAACCGCTAAGACAGCAGCATTTAGTCCTGCCCTATGCTCTAGAAAATCTAGATTCGCTTCATTAATCATTGTTTGAACGAAGTTTTCTTCAACTTCATTTTTTGCACGCATATTCGATAGCACGGCTTTTCTATTTCTAAAGATGTCATCAGTATTTTGATTAGCTAGTTGTCTGTTGCCCATAAAAGCAGCGGTGTAATTTTTGAGGATAGAAGCTCGATTCTCTTCTATAAGGGATCTGGTTGCATAAGCCTTGGCTCGATTAGCAGTTACCTTCGCTTCGACCTCAAAAATTGAGCGTTTATTTTTTTGAATATTTTTTCTGTTCTGTGCAGGTGTAGCCATTTGTTTCCCCTATTTTACTGATGAAGTTTTTTATCTTTTTTTGAATCGAAAGGAAGAGCGCACTTTCTGATTCCTTATCTCAAAGTAAACCATAAAGAAAAAATATATGTAAAGGTTATATTGATTTTTTGCGTCTAAAAAAACAGTGGTTTAAAAAATCAGTTTGGAAAAATTGTTTCATTACAATAGTATCAGTCCAGTGAGATGTTAATGGTTCTCCTTTATGAAAAAGTTGTCAGCAAACATTTTCAGTTTTATCAGTCTCGTTTTCTTTTCTCCACATATACTATCGGCCAGTCTTGAGCTAGAGTGTTTTGGTGAATCTGATTTACCAAATTTATATTACGGAAGAGAGACTTTAGATAAATCTTGGCATCTCAAGCTAGAATCCAAATTAATAGGGTTTTATTTTTCCCTGAATGAGGCAGAGAAAACCGGTAAGGTAAGGTTCCTTGGTCTTATAGATCCGAATATGAATTCAACAAAAAAAAGCTTCAACCTATCAAACCTTGAGATGTCAGAGAGATTTATTTCTGCCGAGGTTAAAATCGACATTGATCGCAAGGGGGCTTTTGAGATAGATCGTGGTAAGGGAATGATTAGGTATTGGTCTCAATCTTGGCCAAAAAGCGTTGCTGGGACGTGTGAAAAATTGAAGGTATTAGTGCCCAAATTTTGAACGTTTCTATAAGATTGGTTTTGGACCTTCTTTTATAGATGGAGCGCTGTTGAAATCTTTATCCCGTAAAAACCTATTTTTTTTTGGTCTAGCGGACATGCCTATCCAAATGGCCTCTGTTCCGGTTGCAGCATTTATTCCGAATTATTATGGACAAGACCTGGGCATCAGTCTAGCAGCCGTGGGCCTAGTTCTCTTGCTGTCACGGTCATTTGATGCAATCACTGATCCTCTAATCGGTTGGTTGTCTGACAGGACTGTCTCTCCGTGGGGACGAAGGAGAGTTTGGATGATTCTCGCGGTTCCGGTCTTAATGGTTTCGATTTACAAACTGTTTTTTCCTGATCCCAACAATGTTTCAGCTTTTTACTTGTTTATCTGGCTTACCTGCTTATGGTTAGGCTGGACAATGCTTTTTATACCCTACTATGCGTGGGCTGCGGAACTCACAGCAGATTATCATGAGAGGTCACGGGTTACTGGTTGGAGGTCAAGCATTGGTCTTGCCGCTAACGTTGTGAGCAAACTGGTCCCTGCTATAGCAATATTTTGTTGCGCGTATGGTGGCACTAGGGAAACGCTTTTTCTTATTGGGGTCATGTTATTGGGCTTACTCCCAGTGAGTGTTTGCCTAACTGTCTTTATGGTCCCAGAGGGAAAAAACTTTATCCCCGCAAAACTGTCTTTTGTTCCTGGACTGAAATTGATGCTCAAAAACGGACCATTTAAGAGGCTTATCGTAGCTTTTTTTATCAATCAGTTAGGCACGTCGATCTCTACTGCTCTGATTGTGTTTTATGTTCGGAGCGTTTTACAGGAAGAGGATAAAACTATATTGCAGTTGCTCGTTTACTATTTTTTTAACCTTTGCGGGATACCATTTTTTGTAAGATTTTCTAGCCAGATTGGTAAGCATCGAGCTTGGAGTCTAGCGCTCCTCGCATTTGCTTTTTGCATGCTTGGATACCTCTCTCTTGGTCCGGGAGATTTTTACTGGATGTTGCCAATCACCGCAGTGACTGGATTTCTAGCGGGATCTTTTTGGGTGATACCTAACTCAATGAAGGCAGACGTTATTGACATAGACCGGTTGCAATCGGGCGAGGATCGGACCGCTTGGTACTTCGCAATTTGGTCTCTTGCCACAAAAATTGCATTATCTTTAGGTCCAGCGATTGCTCTTGGTTTGCTGTCGATGACTGGGTATGATCCAGGTAATCAAGCAGAAGGGGCGGACGCCTCTGTAGAGGGGCTAAAGCTACTCTTTGTTTTTGGTCCAGCAGCCGGGTTTATCTTAACAGCCATCATTGCTTGGAATTATCCCATCACCGAAAAATATCATGTGGAAATAAAGAAGCAAATTGAAAAATCGAGGGGAGGTTAAGCGCGAGAATACGAAGATTCGTCTTTCCCGAAAGCATTTTGTCGATTTATTATATGATTCAAAGCTACCTTTGCAGAGATAAGATAATTGAATAAATAAAGTCAAGATGAAAAAGATAAAATCATAGAGCATATGAATTCTGATCATCCCGATGCAGCTTTGCTCTACTTGCGACACTGCGCTAACTTGCCGCTCAGCGTCGCTGGGGTTATTCAAGATGTCAGTGAGACTGAAATCAAAATTGTCGCAACCATGAAGGGAAGAGATAGCCGCGAGCGGACAACGATGAAGGTGGTCTTGCCTCTGCTAAAGAGGGTAGAGAACATTAAAGAGGCAGAACATGTTATGGTCGAAATGTTTTTTGAAGCGAAAAGAATTTTAGAGCATTAACCCGCATAGTCCCATGAAGTTATTTTGAAGTCAGAAAGTTCAATATAGACTCCATTAGCGCTGGTTGTTTTTGGTAGATCCTGTTCTGCAACACCCCGAGCTTTGGCAGCTAAGATAGATATAGCGAGTCGCTCTTGAGTTTCTCTGACAATAGAGGCGTCGCCCCTGAGGAGAACTCCTTTTATGTCCCTCATCGTGGTTCCGCTTTCTATGCAGATGGATATTTTTCTATTCCTTTCAATATTTATTACTTTTTGCGTTTTATCAATGCATCCCATGTAAATTTTTTTGTGCACCCTGAACCATCCGATTGGAACGGAATGCGGATACCCGTCGGATCCTATTGTTGACAGAGTCGCCCAACCCTGCGCGGTATCTATATAGTCGAGGGCTTCTTCCTCTGACATGTGTCTCGGCATACTTTCTTTTAACTCCTAAGTCCCTCTTTCTCGTTTTAGGTTTTTATCCTGGAGATTGGGCTATCACGGATGTAAATTGTGAGCCTTATACAAACAAAAAGATAGTCGGGGTCCTTACCCAGTCCAAATATAGATTATGCTAGATACACTTACTCACTGCCCCCCTTTCAAAAATCGAGTCACAAACCTTTAGAGAGGCAAACAAAAAAATATGCTATGGGCCGAAGTGGTCATGATGGTTGAGTCGGTAACCTTGGACATCAGGATAGAGTAGCCCTTGCTTATCGAAAGGTTGTTCATTAAATCTTGGCTGCCAAGTCGCTAGTTATTAATCGCTGAAAAATTGATGCGGCGTCAGTATTTTTCGATAGCCACCGCCTTAATTTTTCGTGATCCCACGCTAAGATAAGACTTCCTCGTTCCAATAGGACGTCAGCAGTGGGTTTTTCTCCCGTCAGAAAAGATATTTCTCCAATGAGAGTTCCTCTTTTTAAATTTGCAAGAACCTTCTTCCCTTTCAATACTCTCGCTTGGCCTCTCCAAATGAGAGCCAGTTTAAAGTTCTCTTTTTGGGCACTAATAAACCTTTCTCGACTACGTATTGTCTTCCATGAGCCTGCGTTAAGAAGTTGAAGAAATTCGAAGGCACTGAGCTCAGGAAAAAGAGTTTCGAATAGTTCCTGTTCGTCTTTGTTAAATTTTGCGGATTTGTTCCTAATGTGCTCGGTTACCAGCATCGATAAGTTGATGGTCAGAAACGTTGAAAGCCAGAAAATCACAAGCCAAAGCGGACTCTCGGTGACATTGTAGTTGTAAAAAATTCCGAACACTGCGGACACTATTGCGATCAGCCTGAGACGCGACATATCCTGCATCAGGAAAGATAGAGCGCTCAGAGCGAAAGAGAGGTTTCCAAAGATCGAGATGGTTTCCATTTTTTCTCCGATGGTAAGAGTAACTGTACTAAAGCAGAATTTTCAAAATCTTGGAATAAAGAGCGTGAAATCAAATGAGAAATGAGTTTCTGGAAGTGTTTTAAAAAAATCTTTTGAGGGTAGTTGCGAAGATTTACTTGAGTATAATTACTCGAGTGGAGAGTTTTCTGCCTTTCTACAGAAGATTATAAAATAACTCAAAAGAACTCATAAGATGGAAAAGAAGCAAGCACAGAAAAAAAAGGTAGCGAATGCCGAGGGCTTCATAGCTGCCTTGGATCAGAGTGGAGGATCTACTCCGAAAGCACTTAATCTATATGGGATAGAAACTGATTCGTGGATTGACGAAGCTGAAATGTTTAATCTCGTTCACCAGATGCGCTCAAGAATCATAGAGAGTCCTAGCTTCAGTGGGGATAAGATCTTAGGAGCTATTTTGTTCGAGCAAACTATGGAGAGGAAGGTAGACGACCTCCATACGGCAGATTTTCTATGGGAAAAGAAAAAAATTGTCCCATTTCTAAAAGTCGATAAGGGGCTAGAGGAAAGTTCAGGTGGGATGCAGTTTATGAAACCAATTTTAGATCTTGACGATATTCTTGCTAAAGCGAGTTCTTTCGAAATCTTCGGAACTAAAATGAGGTCGGTTATCCATGATTCCGATTTGCCCGGAATCGCAGAAATAGTCTGTCAACAGTTTGATGTTGGGCGGCGAATATTAGACTCGAACCTAACTCCAATAATAGAACCCGAAATCGATATTCACTGTAGCGACAAAATCGAAGCAGAGTCGATTTTAAAGGCCTGTCTTCTTGATGAGCTCGGCAAACTTGATTCTGAGGAAGTAATTCTGAAGCTAACACTTCCTGAGAATAAAGACTTTTATCGGGAGCTAATTTCTCATCCTAGAGTTATGAGGGTCGTCGCATTATCTGGAGGTTACCCGAGAGATGAGGCTAACAAGCGGCTTCTCCATCAAAAAGCGATGATTGCCAGCTTTTCTAGAGCGCTAACCGAAGGGCTGTCAGTTAATTTAAGCCAAGAAGCTTTCAACGAAGTATTGTCTCAGTCAATCGAGAGCATTTTCAGAGCATCGAATGCTTAAGTTTTTGCTTTGCGTCATAGCTCTATTTTACTTAGGCGTTGAAAAGGTAACGAATGCGATAGATTAGAATTTTTGATCTACCTCCTCGGATGGATAGTTCCCCGACAGCTTCCCAACAATTTTCGCGGGCACGCCCGCGACAGTAACCTGAGCAGGCACATCTTCCATCACAACGCTACCAGCGCCAACTTTCGCTCCCTCGCCAATTTCGATATTACCGATGACAGAAGCAGACGTTCCTATCAAAACGCCCCTACGAACTTTGGGATGCCTATCTCCCTGTTCTTTCCCGGTCCCACCGAGGGTGACTCCATGGAGCATAGTGACGTCGTTCTCAATGACAGCAGTTTCTCCAACGACGATGCCCGTTGCATGATCAAACATGATCCCTTGGCCTATTTTCGCTGCGGGGTGGATATCTACACCAAATTTCTCGCTCATCTGATTTTGAAAATAAAATGCAAGACTGTGGCGTTCGTTTGCCCAAAGCCAATGAGCTATTCGATGTCCCTGAAGGGCATGGAAGCCTTTAAAAAATAAAAATGGTGTAGAGAAACTTTTGCAGGCGGGATCTCTCTCTCTCACCGCTTTAATGTCTGTTTCGGCCGCCTCAATAATATTTGGGTCTGCTTGGTAAGCCTCGTCAATGATTTCCCTGATTGCCATTGAAGTCACTACTTGACTGTCTAATTTGCTCGCTAATAAAAAACTGAGCGCGCCTTCAAAGGTACTATGATTTAAAACGGTCGCGTAAAGAAACGTAGACATAATAGGTTCGAAGTCTGCTCTAAGCTTTACTTCATGGCCTATATTTTCCCATAGAGATTCAGCGTTGGTCGAATCGAGCATCTCAATTTCCCTGCTTACATTCTCTCTTCTCGGAGAACCGGTTTTAGGATTCATGTTAACCTTTTTTAAATTTTTTAAGGTGTAGAGTTTGGACGGAATTTTTCATATTTCAAGTCAAAAATAGGTAAAGAACAAACAAGCTTACTCGTTATAAGAGTTTAGGAACCTAAACCCTTATATGGTTTAATGTGGCTAAGATTTCGTGGAGATCTTTATGCAAGTATTCAATCGAATTGGGTTGGTTGCTCGAGTGGTGAGCGAGCAGGTAGGAGACTCGCTGCGACTAGTGGAAAGGTTTCTTTTAAAACATGGACGGGAGTCTTATATAGAAAGCAGTGCAGCTGCTATGCTTGGAGCAAGCTCGTCAATTCCTAAAACTATGGACGAGCTTGGCAATTGTTGCGATTTGGTGATTGCAGTTGGAGGTGACGGCAACATACTGTCATGCGCAAGAAAGATGGCTCCTTTCGGGGTGCCGATACTAGGTGTTAATAGAGGTAAGCTAGGATTTCTAGCTGATGTTTCTCCTGATGATATTGAAACCAGCGTGGGTCAAGTCCTAAGGGGAGACTACTCGGTTGAGGAGCATTTCCTTCTCGAAGGCAGAGTTGAGGGCTCTCAGGAGGTTTCATCTGCTTTAAATGAGGTTCTGTTGCATACAGTGGTATCTCCTAAGATGATAGAAATGGAGATCTTCCATAATGACCATTATGTCTTCACTCAAAAATCCGACGGTTTGATCGTGTCTTCTCCCACTGGGTCTACCGCCTACGCTTTGTCGGCAGGTGGACCAATCATGTATCCAAGCCTTAACGCGGTCGTTTTGATCCCTATGTTTCCTCATTCGCTAACTAATAGGCCATTGGTTGTCCCTGCTGACGGTGAAATCAGAATAGTTTTAGGTAAGGAAAAAGACCTCAAGGCAAAGGTTAGCTTTGACTCTCACCTGGAATTTCAGATTGGAGCGGGAGACTCCTTGTTGATAAATAAGCAAAAAGAAAAGTTAATGCTTGTGCATCCACCGAACCATAGCTTCTTCGAAGTGTGTCGGAGCAAGCTTGATTGGGCCTCAAGGACAACTGCGGATTAATAAAAGCAGCTTTAATTGTCGAAAATATCGATTGGCGTATCTACATCTAGATTCACGCCTCTATCGTTCGTCTTTACAAACATTACGCGTTCGAGATTCGAGTTAATTATTTTCTTCGCACCAACGTCACCGGAGAGAGATCCTATTTCTTTATAGAAACGATTCGGGAAGCAGACTGGGTGTCCTGTTTCAGTCTCAAATTTAGGTACGATTATGTTGAAAGGGTTAGTTAATGCTTCGGTTTTTAGTTTAGAAATAGTTTCTTGCTTGATATACGGCATATCGCCAAGAAAAACAAAGACGGATTTCCATTTCCTTTCGGCCACAATTTCTATAGTTGAACTGAGGCTGGCGCCAATACCTTCAATACTGTCTTTTGCGTGATGTATAATTATTCGGGAAGTTTGAAATCTTTTTAGCACTAAGTCAGCAATTATTTGATCGTTATTTCGGAGGACAACTATTATTTCTTCGAAGTGATCGGCCAGGTTTTTAATAGTGAGAAGAAGCATAGGTTCATCCCCCTGGACTGATTCGATTCGTTTATCTTTACCAAACCTCTTGCTAAAACCGGCAGCAAGGACCAGAGCCCCTATTTTCAAATTGGTTCCGATCTGCGGGAGTGTCTTTCCTTATTTTCAATGCTTTTGCTTTGATTTCGGATCGAACTAAGTTGCGCAATTATTGATATGGCAATTTCTGAAGGAGTCTTGCTGCCAATAGGTAATCCCACAGGCGCATGTAATCTATCGATCTCAGCTTTTGACAGATCTAACTGCATCAATCTTTCTCTTCTTTTTTCGGAGGTCTTTTTTGATCCCATAGCGCCGATAAAAAACGCTGAAGTTTTAAGGGCTTGCATAAGTCCCATGTCGTCGATTCTCGGATCGTGTGTTAAAGCCACAATCGCTGACATCTCATCTTTGACATAGCGGTTAATAGCGTCATCTGGCATGCCAGAAATTAGCTGGACTCCTTCGACTTTAAATTGTTCGATCATGTCTTCTCTAGGATCACAAACTAATACGTGGTAATCCAGCATTTTGGCGATTTGAGCTAGGTATTGAGAAACTTGTCCTGCTCCAATCAGAAACAGCTGAAATCTTGGTCCTAGAGTGTGTTTGAGGACTTTTTGATTTTCTTCTAGGAGCTCTAACTCGGAAAACCTATTTTTTATTTCTGTCTTGACTTCGCCTGACTTTAGATCTGTTGTTTTTAACACACATAGTCTTTTTTTTAGCTGGTCTCTGGTGTGCAAGAATGCTTTCAAATTTCGTTCGTTAAACTGGGGTTCTATGACGACTTCTAGTTGTCCTCCACAGGGTAGGCCAAACCTGTCACTTTCTTCTTTTGATTTGCCATACAAGATTACCTCGGGTTCAATGTCGGCGACCTGTTTCCCGATTATTTTGTCGACCAAATCTTCCTCGACACAACCTCCAGAGAGAGACCCCATTGTCTTACCATCTTCATTACAGCAAAACGTAGAACCAATCGGTCTTGGAGACGACCCCCAAGTTTTTGTAACGGTCGCGAGCCATACTTTTTTCTTCTCTAGCATCCACTCGACCAGAGTTTCGAGCACTTCCAAGTCATTGTTTTCTAGCATTCTTAAGTTCACAATTCCTTTTCCAAATATATTACACTTTTTCTGATAGCCGCTGCATCGAATATTTTGCTGAGAAAACAATGCTTAAAGCGCTTGAGACAAATATTGAAGAAGATTTATTTTTTCTACGTGATTATCTTTTTTCACGAAATATAGACAATAGAATTTCAGAATCTGGTGGGCGCCAAACTCTCTGGGTTTTCAGATTAGAACATGTGGGCGAAGTCATTGATGCTTATGAGAAATTTAAAACTTTTCCCGAAAAAAAACCACAGGTTTCGACCAGCGCCACTTTAATTGCGGCGCCCTTAATGGGACTGCTCAGATTTTTTTCGGCGTCCCCTGCCACTTCCTCACTCGTCTTATTATCTGTATTAGTGTTCATTTGTACTCAGGGAGATGGTGTACCGCCCACTAGCTCAGTTTTAATGAGTAAGCTTTTCTTCTCCCCTGTTACGAGTGCAGGGGATCAATTTTATTTTCTTTCACTTGAGCAAGTAATATTGTCCGGCGAGTGGTGGCGACTAGTTACCCCAATGTTTATTCATTTCAGCTGGATCCATATTATTTTCAATCTTTTATGGTGCGTTGAATTGGGGAAGAAAATAGAAAAGCGGATCGGTTATCTTTTTTTAAGTCTTTTACTCATTTTTTCTTCTCTCTCCTCCAATTTAATTCAGTATTTTATCTATGGGCCCAGCTTTTTTGGCGGTCTCTCTGGAGTGGTCTACGGATTGTTGGGCTATTGTTTTGCCTGGGGGAAAATGGTTCCGCGAAAAAAGTTTGACGTCTCAAAGGGTATATATTTATTTATGTTTATCTTCCTCATGCTCGGTTTTTCAGGGCTAATTGATCTGCTCGGCATTGGCAAGATAGCAAACGGTGCGCATTTAGGTGGATTAACATTTGGACTTTTGCTCGGATTTTTAAGTGGTGCCGTTTCACGAGTTCGAAAGGGTTCAAGAGGACCTAAATGAGATAGAATTGCACTTGAATTTATGAGCAACATATATCTATGCAGACTAAAGATTCTCAGACTGTCTATCTCAAGGACTATCAGCCACCGAAATTTCTGATAGATGAGACTTTTCTTCAAGTCGATTTGTTCGAAAAATCGGCTCTAATCAAGTGCACCTTGAATATGAGGCGCAATCTAGAATCTTTGGATGCTCAGAGTGCGAACTTAGTTTTAGATGGTGATTACCAATTGAATACTTTGTCCGTGAAAGTTGATGAGATCACGTTAAGCACTGATAAATATAGGATAGAAGGCAATAAACTTATAGTTTCTGACTTGCCTTCATCTTTCAGTCTTTCGACAGAAGTGGAGATTAGCCCTTATGAGAATACTCGGCTTGAAGGGTTTTATCGATCCGGTGAGATTTTCTGTACACAATGCGAAGCAGAAGGATTTCGGAACATTACTTGGTATTTAGATCGTCCAGATGTGATGTCAGTTTTCACCACTACGATTTCTGCAGAAAAAAAATACCCAACCTTGCTCTCAAACGGCAACAAAATCTCGAGCGGTGAATCAGAGCACCGTCATTGGGCTACTTGGTCCGATCCTTTCCCCAAACCCTCTTATCTTTTCGCTATGGTAGTGGGTGATCTTGCTTCTATAAAAGAATCTTACGTAACCGGGTCGGGCCGAGAGGTAGAACTCAAGATTTTTACCGAAAAACACAATATAGACAAAGTAAATTTCGCTATGAGTTCCTTGAAAAATGCGATGCGTTGGGATGAAAAGAACTACGGTCGAGAATACGATTTAGATATTTTTATGATCGTTGCGGTGGAAAGTTTCAACATGGGGGCGATGGAGAATAAAGGGCTAAATATTTTTAACACCTCTTGCGTGCTAGCCAGTCCGGAGACTACTACCGATGCGGCTTTTCAGCGAGTAGAAAGCGTGGTGGGACACGAGTATTTTCACAATTGGTCGGGTAACAGGATTACTTGTAGGGATTGGTTTCAGCTTAGTTTAAAGGAAGGGTTTACTGTTTTCAGGGACCAGCAGTTCTCTGCCAGCATGGGTTCTCCTTCTGTTTGCAGGATTAACGACGTTTCAGTGCTCCGGAACGTACAATTTCCCGAAGATGCAGGACCCACATCTCATCCTGTTAGACCCAGTTCTTATATCGAGATTAATAACTTTTACACTCCCACGGTTTATGAAAAAGGTGCCGAGTTAGTACGAATGATCTTCTCGCTTTTGGGAATGGAGCGTTTTCGCCAAGGTGCGGATTTGTACTTCGATAGACACGACGGGGAGGCAGTGACAACCGAAGAGTTTTTGTGTTCTATGGAGGATGCAACAGGGGTAGAACTTACGCAGTTCAGGAATTGGTATTCTGTCGCGGGCACGCCGGTTATTGAAGTGTCAGGCAAATACGATTCGAACAAGAAGATTTACACCCTTAAGACGAAGCAATCAGGAAATTTAGCGTGGCAAGATGAAGAGATACGAGCATTTCAGATTCCTTTCAAAATAGGACTTCTTGATTCTGTTGGCAAGGACATGCGATTTTCTGCTCAAGATTCGGACACAGCAGATATTGACGATGCTAATGGCTACTCTGTAGTTCTAGATTTAAATAAACAGGAACAAGAATTTGTTTTGAGTAACGTTACAGAAAAACCCCTTCCGTCTTTGCTCAGAGGGTTCTCAGCACCGGTAAAGCTAAACTATGCGTATTCGCGAGATGAGCTGACTTTTTTGATGAGTTATGACTCGGATAGCTTCAATCGGTGGGAAGCAGCCAATCGCTTGGCTACTCAGATACTTTTGGAGATCTCTGGCTTCGTTGAGAATGAGACGGAAATCTTCATTGACGAGAGATTAATTAAAGCGGTTGGAGCCAATCTTAGATTGGCCTTAGATGAACAAAAAGATGTATCTTATGACAAAGCTATGTTCGCAAATATGCTTGCGTTGCCAACCGAAGCTTATTTAATTGATGCTTCGTCCGTTGCTAATGTAGATGCTATCAGTCAGGCCAGAAAAATCCTGAAAAGAGAGTTGGCCCTTCGTTTTGAAGATCATTTCTACGATATATTTTGGCAAAATGACTTGTCTGGACCATACAGTCCAGATGGCGAATCTATTGCTAGTCGTCAGCTAAAGAACCTTGCTTTGCAGTATCTCGTAAGCACGGAGAAAACAGAGGCGATAGATATATGTACCAGACAGCTTAAGACAGCAAGAAATATGACTGAAGAAAG
This sequence comes from uncultured OM182 clade bacterium, assembly GCA_902567095.1. Classification (GTDB taxonomy): domain Bacteria; phylum Pseudomonadota; class Gammaproteobacteria; order Pseudomonadales; family Azotimanducaceae; genus UBA9659. Next base: position 2,988 of record CACFLG010000011.1, on the reverse strand, counting down.
TGCCGCTTTGCGAGAGCTTGTTTTTTCTGGCTCTGCTCGCGCGAAGGAATCAAAGGAGTCATCACTATTGGCTTTCTATCAAAAATGGAAGTCTGAACCCCTTGTGGTTGATCTTTGGCTGGGAATCCAAGCAAGCTGCCCTTTGGAAGGAACTCTTAGTAAAGTTAAAGAGTTGATGCAACATGAATCGTTCGATTTAAAGATTCCTAATAGGGTGAGGGCTCTGATCTCTCAATTTGCTTCTTCAAATTTTGTGAACTTCCATAATATTTCGGGTGACGGATATAAATTTCTTGGGGATCGCGTGGTAGAGCTCAATGAGATTAATCCCCAGATTGCTTCTCGTTTAATGGTTCCTCTGACGCGATGGAGAAAGTACGACGAGACGCGCCAGGATATGATGAAAAGAGAGCTTGCTCGAATTTTAGAAATTAAATCTCTCTCCTCTGATGTTTATGAAATTGCTTCGAAAAGCCTTTAGGTAGGATTCAGAGCATTTTCGAGTGCGCCGCTGGTAGGTAATCGGGGGTTGTTTCTCTTTTTATGGACCATGGCTATTTCAATTAATAATTTTGATCCGTCCCAAGCTTCTTCCTTGTCTCTTGAATACAGGAAGGAATCGAGTTTTCGAAGTTCAGTTCCTAGCAGAGGAAATTCACTCGAGATTTGTTCCATTGTTTTGCTGCTTGGGAAGTTTTTCTCTCTCCATTCGAAAAGGTGTTTGCTGGCTTCCTCTGCATTGTTCTCAGCACATGCAGTCTGAAGCATCGAAAAAATGCTCTCCGAGTTTAATTCCAACTCTTTTTTGGATCGGTTTCTCGACTCGTTTTTTTCTCTTTCGAGCGTCAAGCGCTTGTTACTTGCAAGCAATTTCAAAAACGTGAGAACCCAAGCACCAAAAAGTGTCAAAGTGACCCAATACCAGTATGAACTAATTCCATCTTCACTTGTTTCTTTGAGTTCTAGTGGGGAGGGTGACCCGGCAATTTTTTCCGGGATATTTTTTGTAGTGACGCTTTCTTTCGGGCTGACTTGAAAGACTTTTTCCGGGATGAACGATATTTCTTGCTTGTTTGTCAGAACATTCCACCACGGAATCTCTATTTTTGGAATCGTAATGCTGCCCGATCTCGTTGGAATCATTGCAATTATATTGGTGCTAACTACCGATAAACCCTTAGAGTCGACCATCCGATTGTTAATTGGCGGGTCTGCGTATACTTTAAAGCCATCTACTCTCCCTTGATTTATGTCTGGCAGCATGGCTTCATCTATGCCCTTTACTGACATCTCTATTTTTCTATTTATTGGCTCTCCTTCAATGAGTTCTTTCTCCTCTTCCTCCCAAAAATCTTCTATTTTGAGTTCTTCAGCGGGGATCCAATGCTTCCCACTAAAGCTCGAAGGTATTTGCCTCACGGAGATCTCATGTTGTTCGGAGCTTGCGCTTATTCTTTTTCTTCCAGAAAAGACCCCTCCTAACCCATAAGTTCCTACAAAGCTCTCTTTTGGAATTAAGAGTGCGCCACTGCTTTGGGGAAACAGCGCATATTTTTTTTCTAAAACATAATATCGTTTCCCATTAATTATTGATTCATAACGTTTCTCTTCTTCAACGTTTTCTACGACGGTATTTTCCAGTAAAGGGGGCTGCGGAAAATCGCCACGTATTGACTCGCTATAGAAAAGTTTTACGCTATATAGAATTTGCTCTTGCACATAGACGGAATTCTTATTGACACTAGTTTCAAAAAATACTAACTCGCGCATCCTTTGAATTTGCGAATTAGTATTTTTTTCTACTTTTATTCGTATCGGCCTGGTGGCTTTATCTGCTCCTCTCAAAGAGGGGACAATAATTTCGCCGACTGTGCGCGGGCGCAATGTCAAAATATGGTCCTTGTATGAAACGTTGGTCGTCTGACCGTCGACTATAGATATGGACCTGTTTTCTCTAGAGCTTTGGTTTATTATCTCAAAATCTTTTTTTAACGGCGAAAAATCAATTTCTGCAGCGAAGTCTTCGTTAGTAGCTCGAACAGTCAATATGATTAGATCTAATTCCGAAACAATCGTTCTCTCTACAGTGGATGTTAAATCCGCATGACCAATATTATGGCTGAGCAGAAGAAGAAGGATAGTTAATTTACCAATCGTTTGTAACATCTTGTCCAGATTCCTCACCTTTTCTTATTCTTTCATCGAATTGCAGTTTAAATTTATTTCTTAAGAGCCCACCGGGGTCGTCAGGCACGCGCCTCAGCCACTGTTCTAAGGCTTGCTCTTCCTCTCGGGCAAGCGCAGTTGATTGAGTGTCTCCGCCTTTTTCTGTCTCTTCGGTTCGGGGTTGCTTTGAATTGTCTCCTTCGTCTGAGATCTTTTCTTCATCTATTGCCTCGCCATCTTCACTCTGGTTGCTTTTGGCTTCTGGAGAAATCTTCTCGTCATCTTCCTGAGTGTTAGCTTCCTCGTCACCATTAGATGTGTCGTTGTTTCTATCTTGCTGAGATTGTTCGCTTTCTTTTTGTTCTGAACTACTATTATTTTTTTGGGGTTTGCTCTGGTTTTCGATAAGTTGTTCTATTATCTTTTTGTTGTGCAGAGCATCTGCGTTATCTGGATTAATTGTAAGACTTTCTTCGTAAGCAGATATAGCTTGTTCGAAATTTCCCGATTTGGCCAGGGCGTTCCCCAGGTTGTACTTGGCCCATGAAGTTTCAATCGTTTCAAAATCCTCTGCAGCGCTGGTGAACGCTTCATTTCTGTAATTTGCGATCCCTCTCCAGCTCTGACTTTCAAAAAGCTGCGACGCCCTCGCAGCATCGCCTTGCTCTAATGCCTCCATCGCTTGTTGATCACGGGTTTTCCACAAGTCTTCCCATATAGAGGCCTCAACTTCACTGGTGGGGTTCACTAAGAAAATCGCAAATAATAAAAGCAGCCCACGTCGGAACGCTAAAGCAGCAAAAGGGATTAAGAACAAAACTA
>CACFLG010000010.1 GCA_902567095.1 uncultured OM182 clade bacterium | reverse complement strand
CCTGTCTTGCTGTCCAGATTAGCAGTCGGTTCGTCGGCTAATATGATATCGGGTTTAGACACCATCGCTCTTGCCACTGCGACTCTTTGCTGCTGGCCCCCCGAAAGTTTTGCCGGCCGACGATCTCCGAGCCCTTCAAGTCCAACTATTTCGAGTATCTGCTCAACCCTCTTTTTTCTTTCTTTTTTTTCTATTCCTTGGAGCAACATAATATATTCGATATTTTCTGAGGCGGTCAAAACTGGAATCAAGTTGTATGCTTGAAAAATAAACCCGATGTGATCTCGTCGGAAGTCCGACAGTTGGTTCCCTTTCATGGCAGCAATCTTTTGATTGGATAGCTTTATCTCTCCTTGATCTGGAGTATCAAGTCCTCCGATCAAATGGAGCAATGTAGTTTTTCCTGATCCTGATGGCCCTATGATCGCAGTAAACTCGCCTCTTTCTATCTCGAAGCTAACGCCGTCCACTGCTTTCACAGTAGTTTCTCCTGCGCCATAGTATTTATATAAATTGCTTGTTTGAATAATATTCATGTCTCGCATCCTAGAGTGCGCGCTGAAGTGCTTCGGTTGGTATAATTCTTGACGCAAAGAGGGCTGGGTAAATGGCTGTGATCAAAGTTAACAAAATTACATACAGCGGTAAAAAGATGAACTGATCGGTTGCTAGTTCTGTGTATAAATTGCCGTTTCCAAACATAACCCCAGAAAACTCCATTTCACCAAGCGGGAGACCGTTTATACTGAAATAATAATTTGCAATAGCTCCAATAACCAATCCAATCAGAGAACTTATGATGCCAAGAAACAGAGCCTCTAAAAGCACTAAGCTAATAACTTCCCAGCGGCTAGTTCCGATAGCGCTTAGTACACCAAATTCGTAGATCCGTTCATATATAGACATAAAGAGAGAGTTGATGACACCCAAAGAGATCAAGATAAAAAGTATGAATCCAATTATGGTTGTCCCGGCATTTGTGTAATCTAACATAGCGCCGATCGAAGGATTCAACTTTAACCAGCCCGTCCACTCTAGGTCTTGCGTTGGATTTTTTTCTAGGAGGACGAAATCATTATCTCGGGAGGTCGCCTCGTTTTTAAACTGAAGAACGATCTGGTGCGCGCCCTCTTTCATACCGAGTAATGCTTGTCCGTCAGCGAGGTTGATAAATACTATTCCTTCATCTAGCTCCCTGTTTCCAAACTCAAAAATCCCTGTAACTCTAAAGAGGTCTTGTGTTAATTCGTTACTGTTGGCGTCTGCCGCAGTCAGAACGATTCTGTCACCAGTCTTGACTTCGAGAAGATTAGCCATCTTATCTCCTATTAGGAGCTCTCTTTTTTTCCCGGTGAGATAATCGCCTGCTACGATAGCGTCTTTTATTTTGCTAACTTTTTTTTCTTGCTCGGCATTGACACCATAAATGAGTCCGCCAACGGAATTATATGGAGATCCAATCATTCCGCCTGAAAGCACTCTAACGCTGAAAGCAGAAATTCTCTCATCATCATTTAATTTATCCGTGATAGTGCTTGGATTCTTCAAATAAAGATCGACGTCTAAATTTTGTCTGAAGCCCTTGAGATTTATGTGCCCTTCACCTTGCAGAGTTTTAGTGAGGCTGCCAATCATGAGCTTTTCCATGCCCCGTATTCCTCCGTCTGCAAATACTAAAACTGCTAGCCCCGAGCTTATTAAAAGACAGGTTAAAAACGTTCGCCGAGTGTTTCGGAAAAGATTTCTCCATGCTAGCTCAAAATAAAGCATCTTTAAAATCTCCCTAAAGCATCTACTGGGGTTAACCTGCTTGCTCTAATCGCCGGAAGGGCTGAGGTGAGGGTTGCAAATAAAAATACGATTCCCATCGGCACAAAAAGGACCTTCAAGGATAACTCTCCCTTTAAATGCTGAAATTCTATCCCGCCCATATCCATTGGTTCCGGAAACATATAGCCGACCTCTGAGAACCAAAGGACTAGAGGAAGTGCTACGAGGATGCCTAAGAAAAGACTTAAGAGGGTTAGCAAAATTGTTTCTGTGAAAATTAGGGTTACGAGGCCCACTGCCCTAAAACCTATCGCCCTCATGACCCCAAATTCACGGGTTCTTTCAAGAACTGACATGAAAATTGTATTAAGAACTCCGATGCAAACAATGATCATAACGAGCGCCAGGAAAACCCAGTTTCCTTGTTTATCAGCTTCCATACTTTTGAAAAAAACTTCTTCAACCACTTGCCAAGGAGAAACTACAAAATCAGAAAGTTCACTCTGTAAATTTTGTGAAACTATTTGGGCTTGAGAGATGTCGCCTATGAGTAGTGCATACTCATGCACGTTATTGTCGAGAGAAAGAAAAGCTTGCATCGTCGTGAGCGGCACGTAAACGCTTGTCTTGTCTGGTGAAGATTTGCTGCCCACCGTCCCTGAAACAATGAAAATATCGTTGGCGATTGACCCGTCGGCGCCCTGACCAATAAGTACAAACTCGTCATTTATCTCTAAATCTAACTTTATCGCTAAGCCCTTTGAAATAAGCGCATGAACCTTATCGCCTGCGTCTTGCGAATTATTAAAAAAGTTACCTTCAGTTATTTTCTCTCTCAGCCTCGATACAGTTGGTTCTTTTTCTGGATCAATCCCGATTAGTTGCACTGGTCCAGTTTTTTCGTCACTAAACGACAACGCTGGAGAATATGCTCTCGGAGTGAAACTAATAACTCTTTTGTCGGCAGAAAGCGTCTGTTCAATTTTTGATTTGTCGTTAATAGATTTATATATTTTAGGTCGTGTGAGGTAATCATCTGAATGGATTTGTATATGTCCAATGTGACTCTCGGTAAATAGTTTGATCATGTTACTGTAAGAACCCTCAATCAGGGAAAGCGTTAAGGTAAAGAGAACATACCCGGCTGAGATGCTTAGTCCAGTAAGAATTGAGCGTCTTTTTTGTCTGAAAATATTCCGGAACGCGATATTAATGAACATAGTTGTTCAAATTCTTTTCTTCAATTCGCGGAGCGAAAATGATTTTTCTGATACACCCTCTGGGTCAAACTTAAGTTGATTATAGAAAAGTTTTGTGATGTGGCCCGGCTTATTTAGAGGAATCATTTCCATTGCCGAAGGCAAGAGTTTCTCCCCGAAAACTTTTGGGTCCTTGTAAACCAGCTCTCTTACCTTCGTTCCATAATCATCGAAAAAGCTTTGTTTGAGGGGGAGCAGCGGATCTTTCTGTATCAGGTAGTCTATTTGGCCCCACAGGGAAACGGTATCTTCTTTTGGAGTAAGAATTATGAGGAAGGTTTCGCTATCTGTAATTAATTCTAGATTATATTCCTCTACCAGTTTTGTTTCTTGAACTAGATCATCGTTGGTGAAGTCGCTTCCCATCCATGAGCCGATCATCATTGAAGGCGGAACTTTGATGACTTTGTTTATTTTTGGAAAGAAATTCCACATTTCTTTACCTCTTCTAAGGGTCGTGATTCCTTTATCTTTTTTTGGGGATATGATTCTAAAGATTGCTCTTTCTTTCCCAAGCGTTTGGCCAAACATTCCTAGGGACCGGCTGTACTGAGGAGTTTCAACCTGCATGGTCATCGAGACCTCGCTTGAGGTACCTCGGTAAAGTTCTTCCATCTCATTAATGATTACCTTGGCCTGATTTTCTGACCCATTAACCACTAAGGGAAAACATAGAAGTAGTAATAAGATTTTTCTCATCTGATACCCCTCCCTTGATACCAGACAATTTTGGGTTAAATATAAAAAAAAAACTACAAAATTCATCGTTTAATTTGGCGTGCCGTTTCACCGTCGATTCGGTGTTAGAATATTCTGTGTCAACTGAAGTGTGTCCTGAGGATCAAATATGAAAGATAGAGAGATGCCGGTGATAGTCGGTGTTGGACAGGTCTCAGAAAAAGAATTTGATTTAGATTCTTCCTCTCCTGTCGCTTTAATGGAAAAGGCAGTTGCTAACAGTCTAGAAGATGCCGGTCTTTCTTCGGATATAATATCCGAGCTCGATACCCTTGCGGTGGTGAAAAGTTTTAGAGAAGCAACGAAGAATTCTCCTGAAGCTTTGGCAAGGAGAATCGGAGCAAATAACGCTAAGCAGTGGTTAATGCCTAACGGCGGTAACGGGCCACAGTACTTAGTAAATCGCTTCAGTGAATCAATCGCAAAACGTCAATGTGATTTCGTTGTGTTAGCAGGAGCCGAGGCGATGGCAACGGCGAGAAAGATCGTTAAGACTACTGGGAATCAACCAGCTTGGGATGAGCCGTCGTCGACTGATCCCGAGTTCCTAGTACGGAACCATGACATGTCAACTGAGCACGAGCAAAAGCATGGTTTGTGGCTTGCACCAGGTTTCTATGCGATGGCAGAAAATGCATACCGGCATCATCTGGGCGTGTCTATCGACGAACACCAGGAGTCAATGGGTCGCTTGTTTTCGAGTTTCACTGAAGTGGCTGAGAAAAGCCTGCACGCTTGGTATCCCGTAAGACGAACGGCGGAAGAGATAGCGTATTCGTCGGCAGAGAATCGGCTGGTTGCATGGCCATATACAAAGTATATGAATGCTATGAACCAAATAAATCAGGGGGCTGCGCTTATTTTAATGTCGGAAACCCGAGCTCTTCGTCTTGGTATCGACAGGCATAAGTTTATCTATTTGCATGGAGCCGCCGATACGATCGAGAAGCCTCTCTCTACAAGAGCAAACTTTCACTCTAGCGAAGCCATGCGTGTGATGGCGGAGCAAGTGTTTTTTGGTGGGGATTTGTCGATGCGTGATATTAGTTTTATCGACTTTTATTCCTGTTTTCCAAGCGCGGTTGAGTTTGCGAGAGACGCTTTCGGGGTCGCTCCGGACGACCCGAGACCATTAACCGTAACTGGGGGTCTACCTTTCCATGGCGGAGCCGGAAATAACTATGTTATGAATTCTATAGCCTCAATGATTGATCGGCTAAGGGAGAAGCCTGGGAGTTTTGGGCTCGTTACGGCCAATGGTGGCTACTTCAGTAAACACTCAGCAGGTATTTACTCAACTGCTCGAAGGGAACCAAGTTGGTCACGCACGCCGCCTGAAAAATATCAGACAGTGATTGACTCAATTCCTGATGTGTCCTTTACCGAAAATCCCAGCGGAGAAGCGGTGGTAGAGACCTATACTGTTTTGTTCGATCGAGAGAACCGACCAAGCCAAGGACTAGTCGTTGGAAGGACAGGGAGATCATTTGACGACCGAAGTAGCCCTCGATTTTTTTCGATAGTAGAGGGTGACTCGTTTCTTTTGGAATCAATGACGAAGCAAGACATGGTTGGAGAGAAAGGGAGAGTATATTTAAAAGAGGGATTGAATAGATTTAAGTTTTAAAAATTCTAAAAATAGTCAATCTTTCAGTTTACCTTAGTTCGTTCATGATCGTATCAAACACGTTTAAAGCACATAAGGTGTGCACAATACCTGCTTTATCGGTGGCTTCGGAGATTAACTTGAAAGAGTTTGAATTACATTCTGAGTCGTCGAAATTTAAGTTAACGTGTTCAGAAAATAGCTCTACGAATTCTTCCGCGTTAGCGACGGGCACAAGACGATCGAATTCTGAGTGATAGAAATTTATGTTGGTGCCTGGCGCAAAAAAGTTATCGGGATTCTTGATGTTAGTAAAGCTGTTTATTTCTAGCAGCCCCCGTAACTTCTCATATGCAGGATCCATCTCTAGAAAGCGATCAATGAAATCTCGCGCTAGACGGTCGTCTTCAATCAAATCGTCCTTGGTTAAGCCAGTATCCGAGTATTGTAAAAACCCAGGCAGAATTCTATCGGTTGCAAAAGGCTCGCTCGTGCTGCTATCAATCAATTCACAATAACCCGTTTCCTGACAGTTTCCATTTAAATTTTCCAAAACCCCTTTGAACGTACCATATAAATTTAAAGGCCCGCCGCCTATGTATGATTGAGAAAAACTCAAGTCTTTAAACTTTAGCTGAGCAAGCGAGAGAATTCCCACTGCGCTGTGGCCGCCTTGGGAATAACCGATTAACGTTATTTCCTTCCCAGTATAAATAGTTGGATAAGACTCTACGCCCAAACGCAACAAATCTAGGCTATTAATTGCTGTTTGAAAACTAAGCAGGTAGGTTTCATTTTCAAAAGAGTTAGGGTCGTTGCCGTAGTTATCCGGTGCGACTACCAAGTAGCCACGTGATGCAAGATGATTTGCAATGATAAACCAAGCATCTTCTAGATCTAACTCGCTTGGCGAAGAACCAGTCGCATGAGAGAGAAGAATCATTTGATTTCTCGGGGTAAAGCTGTCTTCCGCGTCTACCATAGGATAGCTTATGAGTCCCTTGAGATCTGTGCTGGGATTTCCTAGGGGATCTTGTGATTCGTACAACACCCTCTCTGAAACTACATCATAAAGAGGTGCAGGATTGACTAAAGTCGACCAAAATTGATCCGCAACCCCGAGGACTGGTTGCAGAATTATATCTTGGATAATTCGGGACATTCCGGTTTTAGTTATTAGTGCTCCGTTGATATAACTCACAAAGAGTTCGGCAATGTCCTCTTGCTGGAGCACTAAAGTATCTTGGACACTTAACAAATTGTTGCTAGCGGTACCTGTTGAAAATTTATGTGGGCCTTCACGATCGCTCCGAGTCGGATCCGTTTCTCTCAGAGTGATAGAGTAAACAGTGTTTTCTTCAAACCCACAATTTACGATGTGCTGAGTAATTTGATCAAACTCTTGAATTGAATCTTGTAGCGTCCGTAGAGTTTTTTTCAGACTGGGTCTGTTGCAATCAATATGAAAATCGCTGGTCGCATCAGAAAATGTTTCATGCGCAATACTAACAGTAATTTTCTCGGGATCTGCGTTTGTTACGGTCGATCTTGGAATTTTTTCTAAAAAAGATAATGTTTGTGTGCTCGGAAGCATTTCTTCTATTACCGTCGAACCTGGTCCTGCTTCCTGACCAGATCCTCCGCCACAAGCCGAGAGAATTAAACAGAAAGTCGTTGATACGAAACATCTTTGAAAACTAATTGGTATAAATTCCCCGTCGGCTGTATGAAAAAAAGGGGGGAGATTAAATTCTTCCCTCCCTTGGTCCTTTTTATCCAAATACTGTTTCGAAAACCTCTTCGTTGAAGCCCACAAGATAGGTTTTGCCCACCTTGATCGTCGGTGCCCTGAGGTTCCCAGTAGGCCCTAACATTGATTCTAAAGCTCCGTCCGGCAATTTTTTCGTTGTGTCGTATTCAGCCACTTTCTTGCCTTTCATCGCAATGAGTTTTGTTGCGGTTTTCAATAACCCGGCAGCGTCTTCAGCCTGCAGCTTTTTGCTGGCCAAAACCGTTTCCGATATCTTTATTTCTCTTGCTTCCAAAAACTTGGATGCTTTAGTGCAAGTAGTTCAGCCTTTTCGAAAATAATACCATTCTGCTTTTTTGGACACTTGTCCTCCTAATTTCATAACTAAAAACCAACTACTAGTTTTAACTCTGTTTTAGTAGACGTCAAGTTCCAAAAAACAAGGATTTTGTCTAATTGAAACAGATCTTGTTCTTGCTCATTTTATAGGTAGTATCCACTCTACCTTTCACTCTTTGAATTTCTTGTGCTTAAAATTAACCTCTTTATCGGCGTCGTTGAGTCTCACTTGAGAACTCTTCCTAAGTTTGTCTTTTTGTTTCTTCTTAGCTTAAACCTGCTTTCGTGCCATTCAGACTTAGGAGGTCAGGGAAACTACAAACAAAAAATTGACGATATCAAAAAAAGTGAAACAGATGACCGGAACTATCGTTTTCTAGAGCTCTCAAATGGCCTGAAGGTAGTACTCGTGTCCGATCTCGGTGCAGACAAATCAGCGGCATCGATGACCGTTTACCGCGGGAGCTATCAAGATCCTGTTGGCCGAGAAGGATTGGCGCATTTCTTAGAACATATGCTCTTCATAGGCACCGAAAAGTATCCGGAGCCTGATGGATACCTGCAATTTGTTAGAGCGAATGGCGGCAGGTCAAATGCTTATACTGCTTCTGACCATACTAATTATTTTTTCGATATTGGGTCCCACGCATTTAGAGAGGGATTTGATAGATTCGCTCAATTTTTTATAGCTCCGTTATTTTCAAGAGACTATGTAGAACGGGAGAAAAATGCAGTTAATGCAGAATACCAAATGCAATTCAAAGATGATGGGTGGCGTTCAAATTCTGTAACTAAGGTGGCGCTCAATCCCGATCATCCGCAAACGAGATTCAATATCGGAAACCTGAAAACTTTATCTGGCGATGTACATCGTGATCTCCTAGTTTTTTTTTGAAGAGAATTACTCCTCTAATCAAATGGGTTTGGCCATTTTGACTAATCAAACTCTCGACGAAATGGAATCTTGGATAGTAGAGATTGTTTCAGAAATAAGAAATCGAAATCTGAGTAGTGTAGAGATCGTTGAACCGTTGTTCAAAAGTGGGACGCTTCCAGCCACGCTTCGCCATGATAACATTAAAAATATCCGGAGAATTTCTTATGGGTTCCCTTTGCCCTCAGCGAAAGAGAAACACAGGACAAAGCCTCTCGATTATATCTCAAATCTTATCGGTCATGAGGGAGAAGGAAGTCTTCATGAGATTTTGGTTAAAAAAGGTTGGATCGAGTCCCTTTTCGCGGGCTCCGTAGATTACGATGAAACAACTAGTCTCCTTATAGTCTCAGTAGATCTCACGAAAGAGGGTTACTCCCGCATACCGAGCATCAATCGGCATCTCTTTGACTATCTTCAAATGATTAATCTCAAAGAAGCCGAGCGCTGGCGTTATGAAGAACAATCGACGATGGCAGAAATTGGTTTTCGATTTGCAGAGAAGATGCCTGCTATCTCCTCTGTGCAGATGTTAGCGCCAAGACTCAACGATCATCCTCCTGAACTAATCCTTTCTTCGCCCTATCTAATGAAGGAATTTGATAAAGAAATGATCGATAACTACCTGGCTGCACTCACGCCCGAAAATGTATTGATTTCTATTTCCTCGCCAGAGTTTCAAGGAAAAGAACAAGAAAAGAACTTTTCTGTGTCCTTTGAATTAGATAGAAACCCAATAGAGCTCGATTCGATTGATCCAGAATTTGAGGAACTCCCTAAAAAAAATCCTTTCATACCTAGTGCGCTTGAATTGCTTGAAGCGGATCAACGTCTACCCGAATTATTTTTAGAAAAAGATGGCATTAAAGTTTATCTAGACACTGATGTAGATTTCCAGATCCCAAAAGTGGTTGCTCAGATGAAGATAAAAACAGATCAAGGATTTTTATCAGCTTATGATCAAGCAAATGCAAATCTCTATGCAATGATCGTAAAAGATGCGCTGAATTCGATGTCGTATCCGGCATATCTTGCTGGTTTGACCTACGAAATCGAGACCGTTGCGCAGGGTTTCAAAGTTCTTCTGCAGGGATATTCGGAAAAACAGTTTGTTTTAATTGAAAGAGTTCTCGCTAAACTGGCCTCGACAAAGGTAGATCTAAAGCGATTTGACGCCCTTAAAGAGGAACTTCTTAATGAGCTTGCTAATAAGAAGTTTGACAAACCTTACCAGCAAGCAGGACGAAGACTTAAAGAGGAGTTGATAAGCAGTGTTTGGCCAGTCGAAGCAGTGTTTGATGCACTCGTTGATATAGAACTAGATGATCTATTAAATTGGCGGTCCGATAAGTTAGCGAATGTTTCGCTAGAGGCGCTATTCGTTGGCAATATCGACAGTGTTCAGGTTTCTCAAATAATTGAGCACTACGAGACTGTGTTCAATAGCACGAAAAAAAGCAAGAAAGAGCTAGAAATTTCTGAGCTTAGCGGTGCAAGGGAGATCAAGTTAGTTCTTGATCATGATGATGCTGCTCTATTTCTTTATGTTCAGGCCGAGGGTGACGATTTGACTGACAGAGCGAAAACCTATCTGTTACACCATCTCATATCGCCAGGTTTTTTCTCAAGCTTGCGCACGGATCAGCAACTAGGCTATGTAGTAGCTGCTGTGAACAGCACTATTAAACGGAGGGGAGGGCTCGGGTTTATCATCCAGTCTCCTGTTGCGGGACCAAGTTATTTAAGATCGAGAATTACTGATTATCTGAAAGAAGAAAACGCTCGCTTGGCTGCGTTGGATGACAAAGAGTTTACTGAAAACAAAGCAGGATTAATCTCGAAGTTGATGCAGCGGGACAAAAATCTTGGCCAACGCGCCGCAAGGTATTGGTCAGATCTTGAGATGGATTTAGAGACTTTCGATGGCCGAGAGCAATTAGGGTCTGCTATATCTGATTTGACAAAAGAAGACGTTCTTAACTTTTTTGACGTGATTCGTGAAAAAACAGAAAGCGAATACCTCTTAATATCGAGTGATGGGAAATTCGGCACAGGGAAACCAGAAAACTTCTAGTAAGAAGTAAGCTTAAGGTGACTGATAATATCAGGTCAATATTGAGCGGTGCCCCCGTCTACGCTTAATTGAGTACCCGTAATCCCCGCCCCCGCTTCACTGGCAAGCAGCAAAGCAACTGCAGCCACTTCCTCTGCTTTATTTGGCCTTTTAATTGCCGACTCCGAAGTAAAGTAGTCGATCATTTCGTCCAGTGTCATGCCCATTGCTTCAGCAGTTTTGGGTCCGTTAGTCTGCAAGATATCTGTGACAATAAGCCCAGGGCATATCGCGTTAACAGTCACACCCTCAGTTCCTACTTCTCTCGCAACTGACTTAGTCATTCCATTAATGGCGTGTTTTGCAGTGGTATAGGCAGTGACAATTGGCTTCCCATGTTTGCCTTCCATAGACGAAATATTAATTATTCTTCCCCATTTTTTTTCCAGCATTATCTTCAGTGCTCGCCTAGTACCCCAAAATGTGGAATAAAGATTCCACTTAATGCAAAGATCGAATTCCTCATCAGAAAGATCCACTGTAGGTTGCAAATCAGTTCCTGCCCCCCCTGCGTTGTTTACTAAGATATCAAGGGTGCCGAAAGCCTCTGCTGTTCTGTCCACAAAACCCTCGACGTCATCCTGACTGGTCGCGTCTCCTTTAATAAAGATTAACCTGTCGCCAACGCCTAATTCTGAGATAACCTTTTCTGCTTTTTCCGCATTTCTCGCCATCATTGCTACTTTAGCGCCGTTTTCTAAAAATATTTCAACGATTGCTTTTCCTATTCCCGCTGTTCCGCCTGTTACAGCGGCAACTTTATTTTCTAATTGCATTGCTATATCCCTATGTCCTGATTCTCGTAAATTTTTCTGTAACCGCTATGTTCTGCTTAGCGGTTTGTTCCTCTTTTAAAATAGCTATCTGACTTCTATGGAGTCTTCGCCCCATGGAGAAATGGTTTCCGTGCCCAATTCCTGAAATGCCTCGGGCAATTCTTCTGTCATGTGCCAGGTCGCAGCTAACCTACCGAATCCAACGAAAAAAGCGATTGTCATTCCAAGCTCGACAACCTGTTTTTCGGTAAAGTGTTTTTTCAGCTCTTCATAGATAGCGTCATCCGCTGATAAGTGGTTCGTTGCCATCAATTCTCCGTATTTGATGGCTATTTTTTCGGCATCTGAGAGGTTATCTGCTTCCATTGGTTTTTCTAAAGAACATACTAAATCTTCTGTCAGCCCATCCTCGATCGCATCTTTGTAGCGAATAGCCATACAACTCCGACATTGATTATGAAAAGCTACTCGTAATCTCACTAACTCTACCATCCTCTCTGGCAGCTCTCTGTGAATCTTTAGTCTCCCTGCGAAAGCCATTAGGCCTTTAGCGACTTCGGGAGAATGAGCGAACATTCGAGTTAAGCCCTGCTCTAAAGGTGTGGCAGAGTCTGCCCTGGACAACTCGCGTAGCTCAGGATCCCACTCGTCGATATTAAGTTTACTTATTCGGGCCATAGACTTTCCCCACTAGAAGTTTTTGGTTTAGAGAATATCAGTGTCATTGGATTCGTCCAACTCCTGTTTTTTTATGTGCTTTAAAATTCTAGGATTCGCTTTTCATAATTACACTTCTTTCTAAGAGATCTCCTTGAATGTTTTTTGAGTACCCTAGCTCGCTCAGAATTTCGAGAGTGTGTTCCCCTTGCAGCGGCGCGTCGCTTAGACTTATATCTTCACCGAACATAGACGCGAGCGGCTTCGGGCCTAGGAATTCGCCAATTATTTTGTGACTATTTTTTCGAACGGTTTGTCTCGCTTTTACCTGTGGATCATCCTTCACCTCTTCCGGCAAGTATACCGGTCCGGCCGGGACGCCGACCTCTCTTAATTTTCCCACGACCGTTGACCTATCTAGGTTCGAGACAATTTGCGCGATTGAGTTAAAAAAATATTCGATATTCTTTGCTCTATCCTTACTAGTTACTAACCTTTGATCCTTCTTCTCTTGAGTTGCTCCAAACGCGTCACAAAATGAATTCCATTGCTTATCCGTTCCCGGTGATACAGTGACGAATCCGTCTTTGCATCGGTACAGGCGATAGCTCTCTAGCAAGTTGGGTAGGTTTACGCTGTCCTCCTCCAGCAGTGAACATTGCATCATTACATCTGGCCAATTAAACATGATGTTTGAGTCAAGCATTGACGCTTCGATAAAGCACCCTTTGCTTGTGGAAGCACGTTGAACGAGAGCGGCTAGAATCGCCTGAATGTTGTACATAGCCGCGGTTTTATCCGAGACCATTGTTTTGTGTAGTGTTGGATTGTTGTCTACTAGCTGAATTCCAGCCCAGCCTGAGAGTCCTTGAATGATCGGGTCATAAGCAGGGAGATCGCTGTAAGGGCCGGTTTCCCCAAAGCCTGTTGAGGAGCAATATATTATCCTAGGGTTCTTTTTAGAGACTTCCTTGTAGCTGAAACCTAACTTTTCTGTAACCCCAGTTCTAAACCCCTGAATAAATACATCGGCCGTAGCCAATAAATCCCATAGGATTTCTTTTCCTTCTGTTGTGGTTAAGTCTACCGATATGGAGCGTTTCCCGGAGTTAGCATTAGCAAACCATGCACTCATTCCATTTCGAGTGCTGCCATACTTTCGAAGTTCGTCTCCTGAACTGGTGTCTTCAACTTTAATCACTGAAGCACCAAGCCCAGCAAGATTGGAAGTCGCAGCGGGGACAGCAATCATTACACCAAGCTCTATTACTTTGATTCCTTCGAGCGGAGGCATCAGGCTTGCGCTAATGCTACTCTGGGGTCATTAGGGTAGACCCATTCGTCTCCCATTACTTGTTTTACTTGAAGTTCTTCAGGGATATTTTCTGGTCCAATTATTTTATCTGCCTCCTGATTCCAGTGATAAATTCTTGCCTCCTGATAAGAGAGAGGGACACCACGGAAGCCATGCGACTCCATCGATTTTTGTATCCATTCACCGAACTCGGTGTCCTCACGAAGGACCATATTGAGATTTTCTCCGTTGTTCTCCGTCCAATAATCTGGGGCTGGCGCCTCTCCCCAGTCAGGAGCCATCGTCCAAACTTCAAACAACGTTTTGTTAATGCTTAAGGGCCAAAAAAGTAAAGGGGGAATCGCCCTTTCTCCCAGAGGAGAGACCCAGTTTGGGAAAATCCCATAGGACTGAGTACAGGTCCGCGCTATTTCTCCAACTGTGCTGATTTCAGGCAATAAATCCTCCTGGGGGAGTTCTATTGCGGAGTTCGCTCCCGCGGGACGCGGGGCGACCATGCGACCATGCCCCCGAGGATAGAACGTGTTGACATTTCGCCTATGATCTAACGCCGGAGCAACCGTGTGCGGATGAATACTTGGTACGTGGTAGACCTCAGTATTAGCTTCCATCGCAATTTTCCAATTGCAATCCAAAACAAAAGAATGTCGAGCTGCTAGACGGACGTTTCCGAACTGAAATTCTTCCCATTCCTCGGCGATTGGGCCTAAATACTCTCTCAAGCTAACACAATCATCATCAAAATTTACAAAAATTAGGTTCCCGAACCTTTCGCAGCGAATAGAGATGAGACTTCTACAGGAAAAATCAAGATCGCGGTAGTCTTCAGGATCACGAACAGACAGCAATTCGCCTTGGTGGGAATAAACCCAGCCATGATACTTACAGGTAAGCCTGATTTTTCTTCCTGAACTTTCCGTAACGATCGGAGCTCCTCTGTGTCGACAGGTGTTGTAGTGAGCGTAGACTTCACCGTCGTCACCATGAACGATAATGACTGGCTGTCCGGCGTTCTCCCAGAGCATGTAGGAACCGGGATCCGGGATTTCGTCGATATGAGCCGCAAACAACCAGGATTTTTTCCAAATATGTTCTTTCTCTAGCTCAAAAAAACGAGGATCAATATAGCGTCCCGCCGGAATATCGGGTAGCGAGGGAAAGCCTTTAGGCGGTTCTTTTCGCGACGCCTCGTACTCCATCAACTTTTTTAGGGTTGCTATTTCCTGGACGCTCATCCCCATCATCATTCTCCCTTGTCTTCCCTTATCCTTTAAGACTATCGGCTGGATATTGAATTTGCAACGTGGTAAAAATTTCGGAATCGAGATTTAAGAGAGCTGTTTGCTTCGTGTCAAAAAATGGGAGCGACACAGCAGACCATGGTTAATGCATGTCTTGGCGGGAAGAATCAGGTATAGTCTTGCCTGCTCCCGTTTATAACAACAGGTTTAGGAGGTTTTCCTTGGTGGCAAAAAAGAAAAATGTAAAGACGAGCGTGCCTTCGCCAAAAGTTTTGCAAGAACTTCACCGAAAAATGGTGCGGATAAGACGATTTGAAGAGAGTGCTGGGAAGATGATGGAGGACGGGAAAATCCCTGGAGCTCTCCACCTATATGTTGGTCAGGAAGCGGTTGCTTCTGGGGTCATGCAACACTTGTCGAACAAAGATTGGATTACCTCAACCCATAGGGGCCATGGCCACTTGGTTGCGAAAGGGGGCGAATTTAAGCCTATGTTTGCTGAGCTTTTTGGCAGATCAACGGGGTATTGCCGAGGCAAAGGGGGGAGTATGCATATCTCCAACATGGATTTAGGTATGTTGGGTGCAAATGGCATAGTAGGCGGCGGGCCACCAATAGCCATGGGAGCAGCATTTTCAAACAAATTCAAAAAGAACAAAAATGTTTCGGTTGCTTTTTTCGGCGATGGCGCCTCTAACGAAGGTAGCGTGCACGAGGCCGCAAATATGGCTGCCTTGTACAAATTGCCATGTGTTTTTGTTTGCGAGAATAATGGATACGGTGAATATACGCCCCA
This sequence comes from uncultured OM182 clade bacterium, assembly GCA_902567095.1. Classification (GTDB taxonomy): domain Bacteria; phylum Pseudomonadota; class Gammaproteobacteria; order Pseudomonadales; family Azotimanducaceae; genus UBA9659. The sequence continues at coordinate 30,053 of CACFLG010000010.1, read as the reverse complement.
ATCAAGGCACCAAGCAATCGTTGATGTGGCCGATAGAGCCTCTGGTTACGGGATGCCCGGAGTAATCTGCGATGGGATGGATGTTATGGCAGTGTATGAAGCTGCCGGAGAAGCAATTGAAAGGGCAAGAAAAGGTGGCGGCCCTACATTGCTCGAGTGTAAAACTTACAGATATTACGATCACGTGGGTGTGAGGGGTATGGGGCTGAACTATCGTACCGATGAGGAAGTCGAGGAATGGAAGAATAAAGATGCTATAGAGGCATTTGAAAAACGACTTGTTCAACTAGGCGTAATGACAAAGAAAAAGATAGAAAATGTTCATAATGCGATAAACAAGGACATAGAAGAAGCGATCGCTTTTGCAAATGACTCACCTTATCCTTTGCCAGAAGAATTGCTTGATAACGTATATAACGAGGAGACATAAAAAATGTCAGAAGCTGAGAATAAACCTGGACGTGAACTTCCCTACGTTATGGCAATTAACGAAGGGATAAGAGAGGTGTTGCGAGAACAGAAAGACGCGTTTATAGCAGGGGAAGACGTTGCCATTGCAGGTAGCGTTTACGGTTACTGCACGGGTCTTTTAGAAGAATTCGGAGAAGATCGAGTTGTTGATACCCCAATATCAGAAAAAGGAATAATGGGCCTCGGTGTCGGAGCTTCCGCGACAGGCTGTAGACCAATCATTGACTTGATGTTTATGGATTTTGTTGGTGAGTGCATGGATGAAATCGCGAACCAAATGGCGAAGATGCGATTCATGTTTGGAGGGAAAGCGACCCTTCCTGTAACCGTTCTGACAATGGGAGGAGCAGGAGGCAGTCTTGCAGCTCAACACTCCCAAAGCCTAGAAGCATGGTTAGCCCATTTGCCAGGGATGAAAGTGGTAATGCCATCTGACGCATATGACGCAAAAGGGATGATCATCTCGGCAACCAGAGATAATAACCCTGTCTTCGTTGTTTTGAACAAGGCCTCATTGGCAATGACTATGGAAGTTCCAGAAGGCAGCTACGAGGTTCCTCTTGGAGAAGCATGCGTTAGGACTCAAGGCAAGGATCTGACTATCGTAGCCTTTGGGCGTATGGTTCATGAAGCGATCGCGTCAGTCGAAAAACTTAAGGAAATTGGGATAGAGGCAGAAGTTATAGATGCGAGAAGTGTTCAGCCGTTTGATACAGAGACGGTAGTAAATTCAATTAAGAAGACTCATAGGGCTTTAGTTGTCCACGAGGCAGTAAAATTTGGCGGTATTGGCGGTGAAATAAGTGCGCAAATTCAGGAAGAGGCCTTCGACTACTTAGATGCGCCAGTCATGAGAGTTGCCGCTCCTTTTTCTCCTGTGCCTTTCAGTCCAGCTCTGGAGCAGATTTATATCCCCAATGCTGATTCCATTGTAGCGAAAGTCAAAGAAACTCTAGCGCTCTAATTTGGATTGATTTTTGGGTTCAAGAACCATAGGTATCATTGCTAACCCAGCTTCTGGCAAAGATGTTCGTCGTCTAGTCGCCAAAGCGTCGGTGTTTGATAACCGAGAAAAATCCGCGATAGTAAGGAGAGCCTTGGTTGGCGCCCTCAATGCGGGCGCCAATAAGTTTGCCTTCCTAGATGATTCTCATAATATCGCTGGGGGGGGCGTTCGAAGAGCTTGAAGAAAAATTAGAGGTCACAGTGGTTCCTTGCATCAAAACAGCCTCTGCGCTGGATACTGTTAGAGGTGCCGCGGCGATGCGAGATCAAGATCCGATTGCAAATCTGATCTTGGGAGGCGACGGGACCAGTCGGGCGTTTGTTAAGGGTTGGAGAGACGCGTCATTGTTGCCTCTTTCGACTGGAACAAATAATGTTTTTCCGCGGCTCGCTGAAGCTACCGTAGCGGGATCAGCTCTGGGCGCGCTTGCATGTGGCGGTGTTAGCTCTGAGGAGGTCTTAAATAAGGTAAAGATTATAGATATCGAAATCGAGGGCGAAGCGGCAGATATAGCGCTCATTGATGCGGTAGTTACCAGAGATCAATTTATTGGTAGTCGCGCCCTTTTAAATGCGGACGTAATTGAGCGAATTTTTCTCACTCGAGCGGAGCCTACAGCAGTAGGTATGACTTCCGTTGGCGGTCTGATACAGCCGCTTTATGGAGAGGAAGACTATGGCCTATATTTAATTCTAAATAATCGCGGTAAAATTAAGGTCCGTGCGCCCATTGCACCGGGTTTATATGAGAGTTTGACTGTGAAATCTATTGAACGATTGGACTTTACGGACTCTATCGAATTTGCCGGTCCTTGTGTTTTGGCGCTTGATGGAGAAAGAGAGAGAGAAATCCAAGCTGGTCAGGTCGTTAAAATGTCGATTGGGCGAGACGGTCCGAGCGTGCTGGACGTGACGAAAACAATGGAGCTTGCCGCTAGTCGCGGCTTTTTTACATAGAGTAACTGGGAGCAAAGATGCCGAAAGAGATCTACTTAGTGAAAGTAGGAATGTCCATGACCGAGGGAATGGTTTCCGAGTGGTTTATTCCGGATGGGGGCGAGGTAAAAAAAGGAGAATTGGTTTACGCGCTGGAAACTGAAAAAGTCAATCTTGATGTAGACGCGGAATACGATGGGGTCGTAAAGCATGGGGTTGAAGTCGGAGTCACGCTAAAGCCTGGAGACGTAGTAGGTTATATCTTTGAGGCCAACGAGGAGATCCCAGATGATCTGGGCAAAAGCAACAATAAGACTAGTCCAGAAACCCCCACTGATGAAAACGTTATAGAGATTCAAAAATCTAAAGAAACACCCGAGAAAGTGGTTGAACCGCAGGTTGTTCAAGCTACTTCGGATGGCCGCGTAAAGTCGTCTCCCGCCGCTAGAAGGTTGGCTAAAGAGTTAGGGCTTGATTTTCAAATGGCTTCAGGATCTGGCCCTGCAGGAAGAATTATTGAGCGTGATATAGAGGCTCTTGCAGGCTCGAAAAGAGAAAACACGACAGTCCAGCCAGTTCGCCAAACCAGTTTCAAAGCAAGTCCTTTAGCCAAAAAACTCGCGGAGGATAGAGGAATTGATCTGTCTCTTATTGTTGGGACCGGGCCAGGTGGGAGGATCATTCAGTCTGACATAGAGAATGCCTCCAAAGCTGCAGATTCTCAATCATCGGGATCACTGGTAACCGCCGAGTTAGGGTCGGGTCCTAATCCTGGAGACGTCTTGCCTGTGAAAGGCATGCGCAAAACCATTGCCACCCGAATGCATCAGAGCCTTATGGAGAGCGCGCAACTATCGATGGATATGGAAGTCATCATGAACGATGCAGTAAAAATGCGCTCTGGTTTGGTTGAAGAATGGGCGGTTTTGGGTGTGAAGCCTACGTATACAGATCTTGTAATCAAAGCGTGTGCGAAGGCCTTAACGTCCCACCCTATGATGAATAGCCGATTTTCCTTCGAAGAAATCGCTCTTCTTGAGGAAGTGAATGTCGGTATGGCCGTCGCTTTGCCTGAGGGCCTTGTAGTTCCTGTGGTTAGAAATGCAGATAAGCTTTCTATCAAAGAACTTGCGACGGAAACCTCTCGGTTAGCGAAGGCCGCGCGAGAAGGAAAGCTGGGCCTTGACGATTACGCCGGAGGCACCTTTACGGTATCGGCATTGGGTATGTATGGAGTCGATTCTTTTACCCCTATTATCAATCATCCTCAAAGCGGGATTATGGGTGTAAATCGGCTATATGACGGAATGGATTGGGAAGAGGAAAGAATTGTTAAGTCAAAAAAAATGAACCTTTCTCTGACATGGGACCACCGAGCGCTCGATGGTGCTCCTGCGGCAGAGTTTCTTGTAGAAGTTAAAAGTTTACTAGAAGCTCCCTATCGGCTGCTGGTATAGGAGATTTTGTGGAAGAACTAAATTTTGATGTTTTGATTATTGGCGGTGGGCCTGGCGGTTATACAAGTGCTATCAGGGCTGCCCAACTTGGATTGAAGGTTGGCCTTATCGAGCGAGAAGAGTTGGGAGGGGTATGCCTTAACTGGGGATGTATTCCGACAAAATCTTTGTTGCATGCAGCTGACGTCATAAGAGAGGCGGAATCGGCTGCGTCTCTTGGGATTGAATTAGGAAAACCTAAGTTTAATCTAAAAAAGATGGTTAAGCGGTCTCGTGATGTCGCTGGGCAGTTGTCTGGGGGAATCAGTCACCTAATGAAAAAAAATAAGATCGACGTTTTCTTTGGAGATGCGCGTTTAAAAGATAAGAACACCGTTTTGGTTGGTCAGCAAATTTTTAATTGTAAAAATATCGTCTTGGCGACGGGCGCAATTGCAAAAAATCTTCCTCATATTCAAGCCGATGGCGATCTGATTTGGGAGGCAAGAGCAGCAATGACTCCAAGCTTTATCCCGAAGAACTTGCTAATTATTGGTGCGGGGGCTATCGGAGTTGAGTTTGCGAGTTTTTATCGATCAATGGGATCAGATGTAACTCTAATCGAAATGATGAAACAGATTTTACCCGCTGAAGACCCAGAGATTGCAGAAATGGCGAAAAGCTCTTTTACAGAGCAGGGCATTAAAGTGTTGACAGAAACAGGGATTGAATCTCTTCAGAAGAAAAAAAATAAACTAGTGGCGTCTATAAATGGATCTAACGCAACTTTCGATGCAGCTATCCTCTCGGTAGGGGTGGAGGCGAACATCGAAGGATTGGGACTCGACCAATTGGGCGTAGAACTTCAGAGAGGTTTTGTTTCAGTGGACGAATACCAACAGACTAGTGTCGATGGAATCTTTGCTATCGGCGATGTTTGTGGTGCTCCCTGTCTTGCTCATAAAGCTAGCCATGAAGGCACGATCTGTGCCGAGGTCATTGCCGGGGAAATGCCTTTGCCGTTAAAAAAAGAGCGTATTCCTGGATGCACCTATAGTTATCCCCAGGTCGCAAGCATAGGCTTAACAGAGCGTGTTGCTTCTGAGCAAGGGCCCATAAAAGTGGGGCGTTTCCCATTGCTAGCAAATGGTAAGGCGGTCGCTATTAATGACACAGATGGAATGATAAAAACCATTTTTGATGAGGGGACTGGAGAGCTTTTGGGGGCACACATGATTGGTCCTGGAGTTACAGAGATGATTCAGGGTTTTGCCGTAGCTATGAGTCTTGAGACTACCGAAGCAGATTTGATGGCTACAGTCTTTCCGCATCCAACACTATCAGAAGCGATGCACGAATCAGTTTTGTCTGCGTTTGGAAGAACGATCAATTTTTAGAGGAGCGAGAGACGAGCATGAGTTTTGCGAAAGAATATGCGAAAGAAAATCCCGAAGAGATTGCTATCCAAGATGCAAACCAATCGTTAACCTGGGATGAAGTAGACGATGTGCTCAGTAGGTGTGGAAGTGGTCTGCAAGCACTTGATCTTGGTCCTGACAAAAGGGTAGCCGTTTTTGCAGAAAATTCTGTTCAGACAGCGCTAGCGAATCTGGGAGGTTTGATAGGTGGAGCATCGGTTGTGCCGGTAAATTTCCATCTTACTGGTGATGAAGTGAATTATATACTTCAAGATTCGGGTGCGAGAGTGCTTTTTGTTGGTCCAGAAACCTGGGAGCGAGGGATAGAAGCTATAAAAAACTCAAGTGTCCACACCCTGGTTTCTTGGAATGTGCCTGCAAAAGACGGGATGGTGGATTGGATTGACTGGCTCTTAAAGGCGGACCCAGAAGGTTTAGACCAAACTGTTCCTCCAAAACCGAATCTTCTTTACACGTCTGGTACTACTGGAAGACCGAAAGGAACAGATCTGCCACCTACAATGTTTGCTGGAGGAGAAACCGTTGAAGAACACGTCTTAAATTATAAGATGGGTTTTCTTGAAAGATCCGGCGGGGAAGTTGGCAAACAACTGGTAGTCGGCCCTATGTACCATACGGGACCATTGTCAGCGACGCGAAATCTAATAGCAGGTACTCCATCGGTTGTCCTCGGACGTTTTAATGCAGAGGCTACCCTAGAAGCTATTGCCAACCACAAAATAACGTCATGCTTGATGGTTCCTACGCACTTCGTCAGGTTGCTAGCACTCCCAGATGATGTAAAAGCCAGTTACGATGTTTCCTCTATAAATGCTATAAGTCATACGGGATCAAAGTGTCCCGTTGATGTAAAACAATCGATGATTGATTGGTTTGGTCCGGTTTTCTTGGAAGCTTATGGAGCCAGTGAGGTAGGGTCGACTTGCATGATCACCTCAGAAGAGTGGCTCAAGTACCCTGGTTCCGTAGGGAAGGCTCTACCTCCATTTGTTGCGAAGATTTTAGATGACGAAGGCAATGAGCTGCCAGCTGACACAGAGGGTCGTCTCTTCTTTGAGGACACTACGGGGCGGGGCGTGATTTATTACAATGACCCGGAAAAATCGGCGGAGGCTCATATAGCGCCGGGCGTTTTCACCCTTGGAGAAATTGCTTACATGAACGAAGACGGTTATGTTTTTATTACGGATCGATTTAGTGACATGGTTGTTTCAGGCGGTGTAAATATTTATCCCGCGGAAGCTGAACAGGTTTTAATCGAACATCCTGCTGTCCTCGATGTGGCATGTATTGGTGTGCCTAATAAGGAAATGGGCGAGGAGCTGAAGGCTTTGGTGATTCCAAGAGAGGACATAGAAACCCCTTCTGAAGAGGTTGTAATCGCTTGGTGTCGCGAAAAACTGTCTCATTATAAATGCCCCAGAACCCTAGAGTTCGTGGATGATTTAGGAAGAAATACAATGGGCAAGATAAATAAACGCAAGCTAAGAGCGCCCTACTGGGACTAAAAACTATAGCCCAAAAAAGTTGTGCATTGAGAGTCGAAGGAGGAGACCATGATTGTTGGTGTTCATCATATTGCTGTAGGAGTAGATGATTTTGGCAAAGCGTTGGATTTCTATACAAAGGCCTTAGGGTTTTCTATTGAGAGCGAAGCTGAGTTCGATAACGTCGAAAAAGTAGATCAAGCAATCGGTCTAAAACAAGCCCGAGCAAAGACGGCGATGTTAAAGGCTGGCAACGTATTTTTAGAACTTTGGCATTATTCTAGCCCTGAACCGAGAGACTTGAGATCGAGAGCTTGCGATTTTGGTTATCCACACTTTGCACTGCAGGTTGATGATATAGAGTCTGAGTACGATAGGTTAAAATCATTCGGGATGGAATTTGTTGGAGATATCGTTCACTTCGATAAAAAATCTTCTGCGATCTATGGTCGCGATCCTTGCGGAAACCTCATCGAGATATATGAGATAAAAAATTCGGAGACCCCTCAGTTAGATAGAAATAAATTGGGATTAGCTTTAAGCAATGGCAATTGATTTTGAAGGCAAGGTTGTCCTAGTAACTGGCTCCTCTAAAGGCTTAGGTTTATCTTTTGCTAAGTGTCTTGATCAAGCAGGGGCTCAGGTTGTGTTAAATGGAAGAGCTCCCTACTCCGATGAATTAGCCAAAAATTTTCGAGAGGCTGGAATAAATTCTCCCTATATTTCATGCCCGGTGGAGTCAAGTGAAGAGCTCGTCAGTCAAGTCATCGAACAATTTGGAAGAATTGATAGCCTTGTTCACAACGCAGGTTTCCTCTCTGATAAAACTCTAAAAAAAATGAGTGACACGGATTGGTCGAAAGTTATGGATGCGCATCTTGGTAGTGCATTTAGATTAGCTCGATCTGCTTGGCCTCACTTTGAGAAGGCTGGCGCTGGGCGAATCGTTTTCTTGTCATCTGCTACTGGCATCTATGGAAATTTTGGGCAAGCTAACTATGCGGCCGCAAAATTAGGAATGCTAGGCCTAGCTAAAACCATAGCCTTAGAGGGAGCCAAGAGCGGTATTAATTGTAATTGTGTAGCCCCTTTTGGCGCAACAGATATGAATAGCGCTAATTTCCCAGAACCTCTAAAAAAAGCTATCAACCCTGACTACATTGCTCCTCTGATTGCATTTCTCTCGCATGTCTCATGTGAGGAAACAGGCAGTATGTTTGAGGCATCAGCCGGATCCTTTAAGAAAGTTCGTTTTGAAAGAAGTAGTGGGCTTAATCTAGACCCACGAACGGACGCCATCACTGTTGATCAAATTGCCGAATCTTGGAGTCAAATCGTCGATTTCTCTGAATCAGAGTATCCAAAAAACATGGGAGAATCTTTAAAAATTATGTACGAGCGAACGCTTGGGTGAAAAAAATGGTTTTCCGGGTTAAACGATTTCAAACCTGAGTTCACCTAAGCCACCAAACTCTGCGCGATACTCACCTGGCTCCGCTTTTATTACATCCCCGCAAGCACCGGAGAGAAACACACATCCTTCTTGCAGTGCATAGCCCCTTCGCAAGGCTTCACTTGCTATGAATTTAGCTGATTCTCTCGGTCCCCCCAATGAATTTCCAATATAAGCGCCATTTACTTGGGTGTTGCCACGAAACAAAGAGCATTTCTCCTTAGAAAGCGAATCAACGTCAATGGATTTCTTTCCGAGTAAAAACTTTTCAACCGCGACATTGCTTGCCACAAGATTAGGGCCACTGAGATCTGTTTTTTTCTCAAAATCGAGGACTGCAAATTCAATTGCAGGACAGACCGCTTGAACATTCCCATTAATATCAGAGAAAATGCCGAGCTCGCATTCGATGAGCCTCCCCTCTCTAAAAGTAAGTTTTGGGTTATCGTCGAGTCGGTTTTCTTGAAAAAGGCCGCCAATCAAAGGACTGCTTATTCTTAAGGCATTCTGCATTTCTTCGCTTGTAACCCCTGCCTTGAGGCCTACTAACTTCGAAGAATAAATCCTTTCGGATACTTTTTTTTGAATCTCATACGCATCAGAGATATCAAGATTTTCTGGGAAAGGAGGAATTGGTTCTCCATGTTTAATTGCCCAAAAAAGGCGATCAATTATGCCGCTCAATTTTTTATATCTGCTATTGTCGTCCGGTGCAGCAATCTTTCGAAGCCCTCGTATCCGCCGTTAGCTTTATGCAAAAGACTCCTATTATCCCACATGACCAGCATGTCTTGCTGCCAAACGTGCTGATAAACAAATTCTGATTTGGTTTGCCATTGATAAAGTTCGAGTAGCAAATCTTTCGCTTCATCTTCAGGCATTCCTTCGATGCCGCTTATATAACCGAAACAGCTAAACACACACTTTTTGCCGGTTTCAGGGTGCTTTCGAACAAGGGGGTGCTTTTGAGTTTTTCGCGCGTCCTCCGATACCCGTATTTTCATGCTTCTGTCTTTCTCTAAATTTTCGATTCCAAATATTCCCTCAGGGGAATAGCCAGCAGCTGCAGAATGAATCGCCCACTTTCCATCAATGTGGGTTCTTAAATCCCCTGAAAGCTCATTATAAGCCGCATGTTGGTTCGCAAAACTTGTTTCTCCTCCTTTGGGTGGGATCTTCTTTCCGTAAAGACATGTTCCAGCAGGAGGGACTTCTAAGAAGCTCCAGTCAGTGTGCCAGGATTCAGCGAATATGGGCGATTTTTCTTTGGCTAATCGTTTGATAGCGCATATGTTTTTGCGCCCTTCGATTGGTTCAATGTAGGGGTCTTCACCAAACTCCCCAAAACAAAGGGTAAATTCCTCGAGGTCATCATCGCTAAGTTTCTGTTCAGGAAACACTAAGACATGGTGTCTCAACCAAGCCTCTCTTATTGTTTTAGCTTGCCTTGCACTTAAGCCAGTATTTAAATCAACGCCCTGTACAAGTGCCCCGCACGGTGCTTCAAGCGCTTTAACGTCAATGTCCAATATGAAAGCCCGCTATTACCGCTGTTCTCATAAAAGAACTTCCTGTAAAGCATCTTAACGTTTAAGAGTTAAGCGCTTAAGATAGTTACCCCAGAAATTCCTGGAGCGCCGTATACATGGGTATAGGCTACCTTAGGGTTATTAGGCACCTGACGCTTTCCTGCCTGCCCTCGGAGTTGAAGCACATTTTCATATACTTGTCTAAGGCCAGAGGCGCCCACCGGTTCGCCATTCGCCAAGCAGCCCCCGTCGGTGTTGACCGGAAGTCGACCATTGATCTCGGTATCGCCATCAGCCAACATCTTCTCTTGCTCTCCGTGCTTACAAAAACCGTTTTCTGCCATGTGCATAATTTCTGCACCTGACTCAGTGTCCTGCAATTGGGCAACATCAATGTCTTCAGGGCCAATTCCAGCCGCCTCAAAGGCAGCTTTTGATGCATCTACTGTCGGACCATCGGCATAGTCAAGCGCAAGGGAAGGAGCTAATACTTCAAAACTTCCATAACGTCTTGATTTGACCACCGCTGATTTTAGAAATATTGGTTTATCTGTGTATTTGTGAGCTTGATCTGCTCGTGCAAGCACAAGGGCAACTCCTCCTTCTCCCGGAGAACAGAACATGTATTGAGTGAGTGGGTATGAAAGCATTTGAGATTGAAGAACTTCCTCTTCTCCTAAGGCCTCACGTCTCCAAGCATTTTCATTTTTTGATCCATTTCGAAAGGCCTTTGATGCTACCTTAGCCAGAGAACTTTGAGTTATTCCATATTCTTCCATGTACCTGTTGATTTTCATTCCAAAGAATTGGGTCGTCAGCGCCATCCCACTTCCGCCATACCAATCTCTTTCGCCTTGCTTGCCCGTTTGCACCCTAAACGCACCACGCTCATGCTTGTCAAAACCAACCGCGACGCCTATGTCGTAGGCACCTGACTTGATGGTGTTGTAAGTTGAAATCAGAGCAGACCCACCCGTTGCACAACCATTTACAACATTGATGAACTGCAATCCGGTCAATCCCATTTGAGAAACCATGTGATCTGGAGAACCGGCAGCAACACTCCCCCCAAAAGCGAATTGGAGATCGCTCCATTTTATTTTGGCATCCTCGCAAGCTTTTCTAATTGCGATCGCGCCTTGTTCCATCCCGCTGACGCCTTCATGTCGGCCGAATGGGTGAATTCCTATTCCAACAATTGCTACATCATCACTCATTATAATTTCTCCTTAATCAAGCAGAAGGGGCAAACGCAAAGGTAACAAGTTCATTACCCTCCTCGTCCATGCCGATAGTCTCTGGGACAATTTCCATCTCCATCCCGATCTTTAAAAGCGAGGGATCTGATATCGTTAATCGCGATTCGACTTTCAATTGCCCTGGTAGTTCTATATACCCAACTCCATAGGCCTCAAATTTTTCAGGGTTCGCTTCACCTAGGTAGGGAGGCGCTTTGGGCGGGAAGCCTTGAATTGTCCAAGCCCATAGTGTTCCCTGAGTACCCAACTGAACCTCTTCCACATCATCTGAAGTGCATTTTGGACAGCCGGATTGCATCGGAAAAACGTGGTTTCCGCAGTTATTGCAACGCATGCCTTTTAGCCGCGGGCCATCGGGAGTTAAATCCATGACATTTTCATTAATGGAAACTTGGCCCATTAAACCCTCTCTTGTTGCATCTAGTTTTCTCAAGTTATCAGCTTTTTTTACTCTAATCCAGCCTGAATAGAAGCTATTAGAATTCGTTAGATGCCCCTTTTTTTGCCTGCTTCTTAATCTTTTCTTCGCCTTCGGGCTCGACCGCTGTCTGGTGCAGCAGTCTTTCGTGGGCATGCCCCATGTGCTGTAACGACATTGCCGCTTGTAGGGATGTCCAAATCCCCTGCCCATCCTGCATCTGGTTGACTGACTGCTTGGCGAGCTTTAGCGCTAACAATGGTTGTTTGGCAATGTGGGTTGCCATTTTCATCGTAAAGTCTGTCAGATCGGAAAGTGGGACAACGTGGTTAACCATGCCTAGATTTTTGGCTTCTTGGGCGGTTATTGCTTCCCCAGTAAAGAGCATTTCCTTCGCTTTTCGGACCCCAACTTCCCATGGATGAGCGAAGTATTCGACTCCATTGACCCCGAAAGCGACAACTGGATCGGAAAATCGCGCGTCTTCGCTAGCGATGATAATATCGAACGGCCAGACCAGCATGAGACCTGCTGCTATCACTCTGCCTTGAACCTCAACTATGGTTGGTTTGGGGATATTCCTCCAACGCCAACAAAAGCCTAGGTAAAGCTCTTCTTCAAACGCCCAATGGCCCTCTATGCCTGGTTGATTGAACCCTCCCCAGGTTCCCACCGGCTTATGTGTCATTGGCTCACGGTCCTTCATGTCATGTCCTGAGGAGAAATCAGGTCCTTCCGCTGCAAGCACAATCACTTTACAGCTATTATCCTGAGCTGCCTCATCAAGGGTATCGTTAAGCTCGTATAGCATTCCTTTATTCTGAGCGTTTCGTTTCTCTGGCCTGTTGAGGACTATTCGGGCAACGCCGTTTGATACACCCTCATAGCGGATGAAATTGAGTTCGTCTGTCATAAAATTTCCTGATTTTTTTGGTCCAAAAGCCAAAATCTGGTAGTTTGATTTTTTTAAATTTATAAGGTTTAGTCGATGGTAAACGTTTCCTTAGGGAGAAATGATAACGAACGAACTGTTTTAAAGCTAATCCGTGCAATGGAGCTTGGAAATCTTGATCAATCGATAGACGAGCTTTGCAGTTCTGAGTTCATTTGGGCCAACAGTGGACTTTCGACAATCTACGGCTTGGAACAGCTTCGGGGACATATGGCCAGCGGCGGTTTTTCGAACGATATCCCTATCTTAAAAAAGATGACGCATTTCAGCGCAGAACTGCTAAACCTAGCTAGCGATAACGACATCGTTTTTACTGAGAGGCTCGATCATCACTGGGACAAATCTGGAAGAGATTTGATGACCCCTCATATCTGCGGGGTGTCCAAGGTAGTTGATGGGAAAATACTCTCTTTTCGCGATTTTTACGATGTCGCCTGTTACCAACAAAAGCCTGGTGAAATTAAGCCTGACTTTGAATTACAAGCCTTCAGGCACGCTCAGAAATCCGGAGTGAAATAGAGGCTTTATCGATAAACCGCGACTCGGGCCCATAGATCATTGGCGAGTTCTTCGATTGGTCGGGTTGCTCCTTCTGCTAGCCATTTCACAAATGACTCCTGGGTACTACTGAAACTCGCAGCAACGGGGACAAGAACGTTCAGACTTTTCCAAATAATGCAGAGCTGCGCCCAATGCCTTCGTAGATTAGTCCGTAACCCGCAACGCGAGCTGGGTGATAGATATTGCGACCATCAAAAATAAGTTTCGCCTTAAGAGAATTACTCAAGCGTCGAAAGTCTGGTTGCTTAAACTCTCTCCATTCGGTGACTACGATTAACGCGTCTGCATTATCCGTTGCACTATATGGATCTTCAACATAGGTAATATTCTGTTCACCCAAGGCTTTTATGCCAGACTCCAAGGCTACGGGGTCGTAAGCCCTAATGTGTGCGCCTCGAGTAATTAGCTCTTCAATGATAACGAGGCTGGGCGCTTCTCTTACATCATCGGTCTCAGGCTTGAAAGAAAGACCCCAAACCCCAAAACAATGGCCAGACAGATCTTCACCAAAGTGACGGCAGACTTTGTGGACAATTAATCTTTTTTGTTGACTATTTCTGGACTCAACCGCTCGAAAAATTCCCCCGTCAATACCAGCGTCTTTCGCCATCCTGATCATTGCTTTTATATCTTTTGGGAAACAAGAGCCACCATAACCACAACCGGGATAAATGAAGGAAGATCCTATACGACTATCGGAGCCGATGCCTCTGCGAACATGCTCGACATCAATTCCGAATTCATCACACATAAGCGAAACCTCGTTTATAAAAGAAATCTTGGTCGCTAGCATAGCGTTCGCAGCATACTTGATCATTTCTGCATCACGGACACCAACATACTGGATACGATCCTCTTTTTTAGCGAATGCCTCATATAACTCTTGCATTATCTTTTGACTCTTTGGATTATTCGTTCCAACAACAATTCGATCAGGAAACATAAAGTCCTTAATAGCATTACCTTCCCGCAAAAACTCTGGATTACTTACCACGTCAAACTCTACGCTAAGATCCCGATGCTTAAGTGCCTCGGTAATAATCTCTCGAACTTTATCGCCTGTACCAACGGGGACCGTAGATTTATTAACGATAACTGTTGGTTTAACCATGCATTCACCAAGACTTCTTGCAACTGCTTCCAGCTGCATTAAATCGGCACTTCCATCTTCTTTGGGCGGAGTCCCTACGGCAATGAAAGTTACTTCAGATTGATTTACAGCATTTACAAGATCATCTGAGAAGGTTAGACGCCCCGCTCCCAAATTATTATTTACCAAAGTCTCAAGTCCTGGTTCATGAATTGGAATAACACCTTGTCGTAATTGCGCTAACTTGGCTTTATTAATGTCTATACAGGTAACATTGTTCCCCATTTCGGCGAAACAAGTTCCAGTCACGAGTCCCACATAGCCGGTGCCAATAATCGTCAGCCGCATCTACCTATCAGACCTTACGATGATATTTATCATAGACGTAATTTGTTGCTTCTACGTAACCTTTTAAACTTCCGCAGTCGAAACGTGTCCCATTGAATTTGTAAGCAAGGACCATACTATTTTTTGCCTGCTCACAAATGGCATCTGTTATCTGAATTTCGCCAGCAGCACCAGGCTCAAGAGTACGAATAATAGAAAAAATATCGGGGGTAAGAATATACCGGCCAATAACCGCAAGATTTGTAGGGGCATCCTCAGGTGCTGGTTTCTCTATCATATTCGAAACCTTGATTAACCCCTCGTCGATTTCTTTCCCATCAACAATACCGTATTTGTCAGTTTGATCAGCGGGCACCTCTTCTATTGCAACAATACTGCATTGATAATGGCTAAAAAGCCCGACCATTTGTTTGATTACACCGCTATCACAAAAATCATCTGCTAAAATAACTCCAAATGGCTCATTACCAATAAGAGTTTCTCCAGTCAGAATTGCATGACCAAGACCCTTCACCTCGGCCTGTCGAGTATAGGAGAAAGCACATTTATCAATCATATCTCGGACGTCGCTAAGTAGCGCTTCTTTAACACTTCCCGCTATCTGATGTTCTAACTCATAAGAAATGTCAAAGTGATCTTCTATCGCTCGTTTCCCTCGTCCAGAAACGAAGCCAATCTCTGTAAATCCTGCCTCGATTGCTTCTTCAACTCCGAACTGAATCAGGGGCTTGTTTACGATTGGAAGCATTTCCTTAGGCATAGCCTTGGTTGCAGGTAGAAACCTAGTTCCATAACCTGCTGCTGGGAAAAGACATTTTTTCAGCATATCAATTGCTCATCGATAAACGCCGACGTCAGCCCATAGATCATTGGCCAGCTCTTCCAGCGGTTGTGTAGCTCCTGCCAGTAGCCATCTCACCAATGAATCTTGGGTATTTGGATAGGTGACTTTTATTGAGTCGTCCTGCTTTAACCAACTTCGGATGTCTTCGATCGAGAGTTTTTTTACAACTGTTGCATAGCCAAGTTTTGATAATGCGGCTCCGTTCGACTGTTGCTCGATTTGGTTGCCCAGCGGTTTCGTAAAGACTCTGATTCCAAGAGTTAAGCACTCACTAATGAGTTCAAACCCGGTGTTGCATATTGCGACGTTTGAGGTGATGAGATCGTCTTTAAAAGTTGTTCGAGAGATTTTTCGTTTATGGATATTTCCTTCGTTGGAGTTTTCGAACTTGGGGTGATAAACATAAAACTCATGATCAGAAATTTTCTGAAGACCTCTGGTTAAGTTTTCTGGTTCTTCGAAAGGCAGGTAAACGATCACTTTATTATTCTGAATTTTCCTCTCGGACGCTTGATCAACATCTACAATGGGAGGCAGAATCGGCTGGTTAAAATGATGCCAGTGTAAACCAACTTTTTTAGTGACTGGTGCGAAAAGTTTCATGATGTTTTTTGATAAGGGTTTCCCGCCTTGAATTGGTATATCGTAATAGAAAGCATACTGATGCCCTATCCCAATGCTCTCTTTTTTGTTAATTCTTGCTGCCCATGCAGTAATTGGTTCATAATCTGTGACTAACAAATCATAGTCGCTAATTTTTAGTTGTCTGATATCTCTTATTAGTTGGCTCGGGTTAAAGTTAAATAGTGTTTTTACTAATTGAACCCCGCCATTTTTGATAACAAACGTCGCGCCTTCTCGCCAAATGATTTCCTTAGCTTTAATCGGAAGTTTCTCTTCTAACCTCCCAGAAATGAGCGCATCAACCTCGCACTTAGGGAATAATGTCTCGATAGTTTCCGTCATTGCGATGGCTCGGGTGAGGTGCCCGTTGCCAGTCCCTTGAACACCGTAGAGTATTTTCAAGAGAGTTGAACAAAACTAAGATAGGCAATCGATGATCCCAAAAGACTTCCGACGAGCACGTCGGTAGGGAAATGAACCCCTAGCACCAATCTTGATAATGCTACCGATCCCGCCCAAAAATAAAAAATTGCAAAAACAGGTCCGTAGAATAGCACTAGAAGTGACACTATAAGGAAGGCGGCCGACGTATGTCCAGATGGGAAACTAAATTCATCTCCTGCTTCAATGACACTCTGATAGTTGGATACAATATTTGCCGGTCGCCGTCGCTTTAGGCCGTTCTTCATTACCGCATAAATTAATCTCTCCGCAGCGAATGCGCTTATCGCGATTTGAACGAATTCTGAGATTTGAGAAAAATCAAAAACCAAAAGAAAAACAGGCGTTAACAGATACAGATAACCGTCTCCGGAAAATGAAACTACCTTTGCCAGCCGGGCAAGAGTTCCCGAAGCACTACCCGATGAAAAGACCCTGAAAGCCATAATGTCCCAGTGGTGGATCATTTTTAGAAGGTAAAACGCACTGCTCATGAGGGCGGATCTTAGAGCCAAAAAATAAAGATTTAAAAAACAATAAGTTTATTTTATTAACTTTTCGTTTAGAGTGGGTTATGAATTGAAAGACATTGGTATAAAGGCCAATCAGCAACTAAAAGAGCTATAAGGAAAATAAAAAAGTTTTTTTAACAACTAGAGGGAATCTTTATGAGTTTGCCCAAATTCCCCGAGGGATTCTCGGCTGACTTTCTAAATCTGACTTTGTCAGAGAAGTTTTTGCCCCCAGGGGTCTTGATTCAAGGGGTTTCTATAGAGCCGTTAGCCGAGGGGACGGGAATGATGGCTGATATCTCGAAGCTAACATTCGAATATAATACCGAATCTCCGCACCTCCCACTTTCAGTAATAGCTAAATACGCGTCTGAAAACCTTACTAATCGTGAAGTGGCGATGAATATGAACTTATACGAAAGAGAAACTAGGTTTGCAGATGAATTAGATCCGAAAACAGAGGCAAGGTGTCCAGCTTTTTATTTCTGCGCGCTTGATGGGGATAATTTCCTGATACTCATGGAAGACCTCAGTGATTATGAAGTTGGAGATCAGGCGTTGGGAGCTAATCTTGAGCAAACCGAGTTAGCAATTGACGAATTAGCGAAGCTCCATACTGCGTTTTGGGATAAAACTTCCAGGCTGAAATGGGTCCCTGGGATTGCAAACAGTTACCACGCAGATAATATGCGGAACTGGTCCAGGAGTGGTTGGGATCCAATGGTCGAAGCCTTTGGAGAATTCGTTCCCGAGCATGTGCGTGAACATCGAGATCGGTTCCTAGATGCAGTGCCCGCTTTGCAGCTGGAGCGAATGAGTGGCCCCAATACTCTCTGCCACGGAGATTTTAGGATGCCAAATCTACTCTTCGGTGTTGAACCACATCATCATCGGCTGGCAATCCTTGATTGGCAGGGACCATTAATAGCCAAGGGAATGTTTGATGTCGCTTTACTGCTTGGCCAAAACACCAAAATTGAAGTTAGACAAAAAGAGGAAAAACATCTGCTCAATAGATATATAGCGGGCCTGAAAAATCATGGAGTAGATGGGCTAACATTTGATCTCGTTTGGGATGATTATAGGCGCTGCAACCTTTATAACTGGGTTTATGCAGCTGTCGTTGCGGGCACCTTAGATCCATCGAACGAAGCAGGAAGAGCTTGGATGGGGCAAATGGTAGCAAGACAAAGCTCAGTCTCTGAAGATCTGGAAGTTTTCAACCTGCTGCCAAGCTAATTTTTGTTGTCTGCTTAAAGATATAAATTATCCTTCTTCCTAGTCATCCAATCGAACTATTACCCCTGCATTTGCGATAACAATTGCATCGTCCCCGTCGTCTCCTGGTATTTCAAGCCCACCTTCGGACAAAAAAAGATTTACAGTTCCGTAGGGGAGAGATCGTATTAATCTTTCTTCGTCAACCTCCTTCGGTTTTGGAACAGCCACCATCAAATCAATTACCATGTCATTTGCTGACTTACGCAAGTGCTTAAAAAAGTGCAAGCTCGAATGATGTATTGCGTCGAAAACAGCTCTTTCGGCGGCTACTGTGTAGTCTTGTCCGTGAACGTCAGTTCCCATGCCCATTTCTGTTATAAATCTTTTTGCCATAATTCGTACCCTTTTTTGGAAATATTGATTAGCCTAATACATCTAATCTTACGGGACTAAAAGAATGAAAATAGGAGCTGTCTTTCCTCATCTAGAAATTGGTAATGATCCAAAGGTGATAAAAGATTGGGCGCAGGCGGCAGAGGGCTTGGGTTATTCACATCTGCTTGTTTATGACCACGTTTTGGGTGCAATTCATGCTGATAGAGATCCGCCCCTTTGGGGTCCTTACTCAGAGCAGTCATCTTTTCACGAACTTTTTGTTCTTTTAGGATTTTTTGCAGCTTGCACTTCGCGAGTGGGGCTTGCTAGCGGTGTTTTAATCCTTCCACAGAGACAGACAGCTCTTGTAGCTAAGCAGGCTGCGGAAGTAGATATTCTCTCTTCTGGAAGACTAAGGCTGGGAGTAGGGACTGGCTGGAACTATGTTGAGTTTGATAGTCTCAACGAGAATTTTTCAAATCGAGGAAAGCGTCAAGAAGATCAAATTAACGTGCTTCGGGAATTATGGAAAAGCCCTGTAATTGATTATCAAAGTGCATGGCACAAGATAGAGCGAGCAGGGTTGAACCCGTTGCCGGAGAAAAAGATTCCTATTTGGTTAGGTGGATTTAAGGAAGTCGCCTTAAAGCGAGCAGCAGCAATTGGAGACGGTTTCATTTTTGGGAGCGGACAAAAAGAAAATCTTGCGGGCTGGGGCTCCCTTAAAAAGCATTTAAAAGATGCAAATCGAGATGATAGTGATTTCGGGGTAGAGGCACTTTTAAATTTTCAATCAGGTCCCGAAAGGTGGCGACAAGATATAGAGGCGTGGATAGATGTCGGTGCCTCGCACGTTTCTATGAGAGCAATGGCGCTGCGTGGTCAGGGCGAGGGGCTAAAGACCCCTGCTGAACACATCAGGGTCTTGGAGACCTATTGGAAGGAGGTAGGTGATTTGGCTGGCTGATTTTTTGATGTGAGCCACATCTTAAAGTCGTTTAGGACTAGATACCCGGATGGGACTACAAGCAGAGTGACTACGGTTGAAAATAATACCCCAAAAGCCAAGGAGACAGCCATAGGAACAAGAAATTGAGCTTGAACGCTAGTGTTAAGCATCAGCGGCAAGAGCCCTACAAAAGTTGTAATCGAAGTAAGCATAATTGGCCGACATCTGGAAAGTGAAGAATTTACGACCGCTTCTTTTATCGATTCTCCCTGATTACGTCGATTATTTATTGAGTGAACCAAGACTAGGCTAGAATTCACGACAACGCCGGCAGCTGCGACAAATCCTTGGATTGACATCATGGCGATCCCGGCTACTAACCCAAGTTTCATCATTATCCAATGGCCGAACACAGCCCCGACAAAAGCAAAAGGGATTACACTCATAATTATCAAAGGTTGAAAATAAGAATTCAGCGGAATCGCAAGCAGGGCGTAAATCACTACTAAACCAAAAATAGACAGAGACACTAAGCTGCCTATAGATTCTGCTTGCTCCCTTTGTTCTCCCTCTAACTTATAAGCTACCGAGGGGTAGGGTGAAAGAATTTTTTGGATTGGTCCAGAGCGCAGCTCCGCAATCACTTCATTTGCCGTTATCTGAGTCCGGTCAACGCCTGCGATTACGTTAACGATGCGCTTACCTTCACTTCGACGGATTGTTGAGAATCCAACTCCTTCTTCGCCTTTTGCTACCGTAGCGAATGGCACTTCGTTTCCATCCGGAGTTCTTATTCTCATAGAATTCAATGCATCAAGTGACCCTCTTTCATCTTCCGGATACCTAATCATTACGCGAACATCCTCTCGCCCTCGTTGAACTCTTTGGGCCTCTTCTCCATAAAACGCTTGTCTAACTTGTTTTGCCAAGTCGCTTAAGGTTAATCCAAGCGATTCTCCGGACGGCAAAATAGATAGCTTTATCTCTTTCTTGCCGGACCTGAATGAGTCTGTAATGTCAATTACTCCGGGATACTCTGCCAACTTATCTCTCAGCTGTTTAGCTGCAAGCGATAAGGCGTTTACATCTTTTCCCTCTAGCTGAATATTTATATCGTCTCCTGATGAAAACAGTGACGAGTTAAATTTAAGCTCTATGGCGTCCGAAACAGGCCCATTCAAGTTCCGCCACCGGTTTGCAACCTCAACTGTTTTTATGTCCCTTGTTTGACTGGGCGTGAGTTGCAGAACCACTTCTCCCAGGTGGCTTCCCTCGCTTCGACTGTTCTCGCCAGAGGCGCTTCCTATGGAAGATGCTATATGCATTACGGGATTTGCGCTCGGGTATTGGGATTTAAGTTCGGTAGCTAAAAGGTTTGCCGAATCTTCTAGTTGCTCTATCCCCGCTTCAGTCATTCTTGGATTTGTTCCTAGAGGCATTGTCAATTTCGCTACCACTTGATCTGAGGCCAGTGGAGGGAAAAAAGAGAAAGGCAGACGACCACTACCTAACAGAGCCATCGCAATGATAAAAGCGAACACCGCCCAAGAGATGGTGCGATATCTTTTACTTAGTGCTTTTTCTGAAACGGTGCGAAAACTCGTGTCGACGAAGAACTCGAAATTGTTGGCAAATAGAGACTGTTTTTGAATCGCGTAGTTTGCGAGTTTGGAAAAATTTCCGCTCAAATACAGCGCAAGGAAACAACTGATTCCGAATACAGACAAAGCAAGGATTTGACGAAAATTTTCCGAGACAGCAATAATTAAAATGAAAACAATCGGAATTAACATCAGACCAACTTCTTTTTCAGGACTTTTTATATGGCTGTGGCCAAGATGTGCGGGAAGTATAAGTTGGGACTCAACGATAGAGAATACTAGGCAACATATTACTGTAGTTGCCATTACAAAACCGATATCGCCTAAAAATCCGGACGCAAACATTATCGGTAGAAACGCGGTTACCGTTGTCAGTACACCAAAAATTACGGGCACGGTAACATCCTGAGCTCCACGAATCGCCCCCTCTAAAAGTGGAGCGCCATCTTGATGCTTAGAGTGGATGTTTTCTCCGATGACTATCGCATCATCTACCAATATACCCAGTACGAGAATAAACCCAAAAAGCGAAATAGCATCAATAGAGAGTCCGACAAGATTGGCCAGAGTGAGTGCTCCTAAAAATGCGACTGGCACCCCGAGACTAACCCAGAAGGCTAGGCGAGGCCTGAGAAAAAGAGCTAGCAATATAAGCACCATCAGAAAGCCCTGCAGCGCGGCGCCAATCAATGTGTCTAATCTGTCCTCTAATATTTCAGAATCGTCATTCCATATAATCATCTCAAAATTGTTGGGGAGCTTAAGTTTTGTGAGAGCAACGTATTCTTCAACTGCCTGAGATATTTCTTGTATATCTTCGTCGCCTACTCGGCTGACCGTAATTAACGCGGCGGGGCTTTTGTTAAAACGGAACGAAAGATCGGTGTCTGAAAATCCATCAACTACCTCTGCAACATCTTTTAAATAGATTCTTGTCCCATCTGCTCGGGTTCTGACTATAAGGTTTTCGAATTCCTGTCCTTGGTATGCCTGCCCGGTTGTCCTCAGAAGAATATCACCCGAATCGGTTTTGATGGTTCCTCCAGGGACATCTAAAGAGCTTTTCCTGACCGCGGTAGCGATTTCTTGAAACGATAGGCCATGTCTTCTCAAAGATTCTTCCGAGACTTCAATCGAAATTTCATACGGCCTTACTGCAGCGATTTCTGCTTGGCTGAGACCCTTCAATTGGGTGAGTTCGTAGCGAATTTCTTCTGCGAGTTCTTTTAGCTCTTTCTCGTCCGTCGGGCCTATTAATGCCAAATCAAGTACCTTGCGTTTAGGGTTGACTAGGTTGGTAATCGGCTTTTCCGTTTCCTTTGGGAAGGTGGTGATGGAATCGACTTGATTTTTTATCTCATCAAGAGCCCTTGATGGGTCTGTGGATTCAAAAAGTTCTGCGGTTACGGTGCACATTCCTTCTCTGGAGTAGCTGCTGATCTTGTCTATTCCTTCAATTCCTTCAAGTTTTTCTTCAATTCTCATGCAGACTCCCCGTTCCACTTCTTCAGGCGCAGCGCCAAGATAAGGAACGGTGACAAAGACGTATGGTATTTCGATATCAGGAAAAAATTTCTTTGGAATTTGAGGGATGCTTAAGAGGCCGCTGATGATAATCAGTGCCATAAGCAGGTTGGCCGCGACGTGATTTTTTACGAACCATGCTATGATCGGCTTCAAGTTTTTTGCTCTTCTAATTTGGTCGAGGTTCTCACTTCCATGCCCGGCTCGGCATTACGGAGCGCCGATATGCAAACCGTATCCCCCGTTTTTAATCCATCTGTAATCACCGCTTGGTCGTTTATCATTCTTAGTATCTTTACCTTTTTAAACTCAAGACGATTTTTCTCATTTACGGTATAGACCAGATTCCTGTCTTGGATAGCCGATTGTGGAATTACTACGGCATCTTTGATGAAGCGGCCCAAGATTTCTGCCTCTACGAAGAGTCCAATTGTGAGAGGTGGTCTAGAATCTTTTGACGAATACGGAGAATCAATCTCAGCGATTACATTTATCATTCTGGTCCTAGAATCCAGCTCGCCTTCCGTTCGAGCTATACGCGCGCTCCATGTGTGTTGCTCGCCAGCAAAAGTTGCCTTAAGTATGACGGCATCATCTTTACTTTTCGCAGTTTCAAAAAGAGAAAGGTCGAGAAAAGCAAGCTCTTTGTCGTGCACGGGAAGTCTAATCTCTGCTGAATCGATCGCGTAGATACTAGCAATTGATTGTCCTCTGTTTACAAATTGCCCGAGGTCAATTTTTTCATTGCGGACCCTTCCATCGTATGGAGCCCTTATTTTTGTTCGTTCCAAATTTTTCTTAGCAAGAGAAACTCTCGCGTTTGCTTCCCGATGCGCAGATTCAGCAAACCTTAGTCGATTAATTGCTTCCTCTTTTCTCGACTCACTTATTGATTGTTTTTTAGCTAGATTTATTTGGCGGTCATGATTCCTTTGGGCATTTTCGAGTTCGCTTTCGGCAGACTTCAGAGCGGCGCTGGACTGCTCCAAAGCGACTTCGTAATCGAGGGGTTCTATCGAAAAAAGAAGGTCGTCTTTTTTAAAAAAACCCCCTGAGACTAAAGACGGAGACATGAAGACGATGCTGCCTGAAACCTCGGGTATTAATTCGTTCTCACTTCTTGGCGAAACGGTTCCAAAAGCTGTCGAGGATAGTCTAATACTTTCTGATTTAGCGGTGATGGTTCTGATGAGCGGTTTATTTTCTGGAGGCGCTCTTGGTTCAAGGCTTGGCCCAGTAAACAATATTAATGAACCAATTATTAGCCCAGATATAACTATTAGGATGGGGAAATAACGCTCTTTCATAATCTCTACTTTAATTGAAATTCATCCCTGTCAGTCTTTCAGACAGAAGGTTGTGGGAGCCGGGGAAAAACTCTGTCAATTGGATCCTCTCTATTCCTAAACGCTCAAGGCTTGCCAAGTTTTCTGTTACCTTCTCCGGCGGGCCCATAAAATTACCTAGGTACCCCCCTCTCAAGCTGTTCTTGATTTTTGTGACTTCCTTACCTTCGCCCACCGCGACAAGAAGAAACATACTAACGGGGATATCTGGCCTAACATTTTTCACTAAATCTATTTGGGCTTTTATCTCATCCTCGTCGATCGTTGCCATGATCTCGAGGTTGATTTTACCCCCTCTTGTCGCTCTTGCGGTTGAGTTTATTTCAACTCGGTCGACCAGAGAACTAACTTCCTTGAGAGCTCTCGGCCCGCCGGCTGAGCCAACGAGAGGCGGAGAACCATAAAGCGGAGAGTTAAGGACCCGCTCCAAAGAGATTTTATAGAATTCGCCGTCAAAGTGACATCTTTGTTTCTTCAGAATTTCCCTTGAGATTTTTAGAGCCTCTATATACCGAGTGATTCTCTCCTTTGGCTGAGGATATTCGAGTCCAGCAGCTACAAGTTCTTCTTCAAGCCAACCAGCACCAAGCCCCGCCTCAAATCTGCCGTTGGAGGCTTGTTGCAATGAAAATGCTGCTTGGCAAAATTCAACAGGTGATCTGAATAGGTTGTTGCAGAAAGAGGTGGTCAATTTTACTTTTTCAGTGTTACAAGCCATCTCAGTTGCTGCTACAAATACGTGAGGGTATGAATGAGTCACCCAGAAGTGATCTGAGGCACAAACTCCGTGCCAACCCAGTGACTCCATTTCTTTGGCCCATTTCCCAGGTCTAAGGAATTGGTCATTTGGTAAGTTAACGAAATATTCCATGGGTTGTCTCCGTTATCAATATGTTTAATGATGACACAACAAATTCCTGAGGAACAAAATGGAAATCCCAGTCATTGATCTCAGCTCAGCTAAACAAGATGCGAATCAACTAGAGTTGGTTGATATGGCTTGCCGAGACCACGGTTTTTTTCTTCTAACTAATCACGGCATGCGAGAGGAAATTGAAGCGATGTGGGAGGTTTCATCGAGTTTTTTTTCTCAGACAATAGAAGAAAAACGAAAGCTCTACAGGACAGAAAGTAACCCGCTTGGCTATTTCGACAAAGAGTTAACGAAGAAAAAACGTGACAGGAAAGAAGTTTTTGATTTCATGCAACCAAGAGCTGCTTCGAATGATTTCAATCAATGGCCACTAAAAGATAAAAACTTCCGCATTGTTTCAGAGAATTTTTTCAACGCCGCGTCGGAGACCGCTGAAGAAACGCTGGAGCTTGTTTATAAGGCTTATCTATCGACCAGTCTATTTAATCTTCAACTGCCAAGGGGCGACAAAAGAACCAGCACCGTGAGGTTTAATTTTTACCCTGAAGTCGATCCATTAACTGAAAAAGAACAATCCGAAGAATTGCCTTTAGGAGAATTGGCGCTAAATCATCACACTGATCCGGGCATTTTGACCTTACTCTTTCAAGATATGGTCGGAGGGCTGCAGGCCCTCTCTAAATCTATTGGGTGGATTGATGTGCCCCCTAAGGAGGGCGCTATTGTGGTTAATCTTGGTGATTCGTTACAGGTTTGGACTAATGATAATTATCGTGCTGCCGTTCACAGAGTTTTGTTGATGGACGAGTTCCCTAGATACAGTACCCCTTATTTTTTTAACCCGGCGCGAGATGCTGTTTTAGAGCCGCTCTCAGCCTTATCAAATGATCCTCCTATTTATCGTCCTTTTACCTGGCAAGAATATATCCGTGGACGAGTAGATGATAACTTCGCTGAGCTGGACGAAGATGACATTCAAATATCAAAATATCGTTTTAAGTCGATCTAGCTCAAGTCTGATTGAAATGAGAGAAACGAATTAATTAGTTGATCAATGATTGATTTGTCGAGGAGCTGTAACCATTCACTCGAAGATTTTTCGTACCCAAGCGCTAATTTGCAGATTTTATCTAGATCTTTTTCGCTGCAAAGCTTTCGATCTAAAATGTCTTTTCCTGGATATAACATCGCCCCACGAAGTCGTTTTATTATTTCAGTTGATACTTCTCGATTAACTTCAGTAACGGTATCAATAGCCCAATGCGTTTCGCTCATTTTCTGCAAATCTACTGACGACGCGTAGCCCTCCCCTAATATCTCAAGGTTTCGGCTGGCAGATTTAATTACATCAAGACCCACAAGATTCATGACTTTAAACGGTCCCAGTTTGACTCCAACTTTTTGTTTCGCGACGAAATCTATTTCCCCAGGACTAGCAAAATTCAAGCACCTCGCAGCCTCGTTAATGAAAGGCAATGATTGGCGATTCAAGATGAAGCAGGGCGTGTCTGAGCACAAGACGGGGTACTTTCCAGATTTTTCTACCCACTCGGCGATACCTTTGGCTGCACCTGAATCGGTTTGCTCATCTCTAATGATTTCTACGATTGGATTAAAGTCAGCAGGGTTATTGTAATGCACTCCAATGAATCTTGAAGGAATAGTTACTGCCCCAATTAGATCTTTGATAAGGAGTGAGCTGGTATTAGTGGCTATTAGAGCGTCATCCTTGGCGAAGTCACTGATTTGTTTCAGTACAAGCTTCTTAGCGGTTAGATCTTCAAATACAGCCTCTATAATAAAATCTCGATCTCTCAGAAGATTAAGATCATCCGAGATAGTAATTTTTTGTTGCGCAAGCTCTGACGAAGCTATTTCTATCTGTGAAAGATTTTCTTCGATTAGGACTACCTCATGCCCTTGATTTGAATAATGTTTTGAGATTGCTTTTCCCATGAGACCTGCGCCGATTACGGCGGGGGAATTAATGTAGCTCATAATGTCACCAGCTAGGGGTTGCGGTTAAACCGCAATCAATTGTAAGAATAGATCCTGTAATTGACTTAGCTTTATCGCTCGCAAGAAAAACTGCCGCACTTGAAATATCTTCGGGATCAACCAGTCTTCCTAGCGGCGCGTTGTCTTCCCAACGACTTACTCCCTCAGGCCAACCAACTTTTATACCGTCTCTCTCGATTAGTCCAGGCGCTATTCCGTTAACCCTTATGCCGAGGCTGCCGAGTTCTGTGGCGGATGCCTTGGTGAGTGCCTCGAGCGCCGATTTCGACACCGAGTAATGCGTATGCCCCTTTGCCGGTTGCTTAGCTTCAATGGATGAAATGTTAATAATTGATCCGCTAATGCCTTGCTTTGCAAATTCTTGGCTGAGTATAAGAGGTGCTTGGACATTAATTTCCTGAGTAGTTCCCCAAAGATCGTCCGTTAAATCAGCAAAATCACACATACTTTGAGACGCGGTCGCCGCACAGTTGATTAAGATAGAAACCTCCTCTAATTCATCTACGGCTTCTTTGAATAATAATCGCGTGCTTTCTGGTTCTTTCAGGTTGGCTTTGAAAGTATAAGCTTTTCCTTTTTTTCTTAGCTCTCGTTCGAGGACAATTGCATTTTCTGAGCTGTCATTGTAATGGATTCCGATGTCTGCCCCCGCGGCGCTAAAACTCTTACACAGATAAGTTCCTAGGCCCGCGCTCGCTCCGGTGACTAATACTTTCTGACCCTTTAGATCGAGATTTAATCCGTTCATAATATAAGAGCTCTCCACTTTTTTATCTATGGCAGGATTCGTATGAAAATTGAAATTTTTCAACCAGCAACCGAAACTATAGAGTATTTTGCGGAAGAACGCTGCTATATAACTGAGGTTTGTAACTCCCCTATCTCGCCTAATGGATCACTCGCAATAGCCCGAGTTCCTGCGGGAACCACGACTCAACTTCACTCCTTGAATGGTATAGATGAAACGTATATTGTGATCGAGGGCAAGGGCGAGGTGGAAGTTGACGGGGATCTTTATTCCATTTCCGCTGGCGATCAAGTGGCGATTCCAGCTGGAGCGTCGCAAAGGGCAACCTCTCTCGGGAAAAATGATCTGCGTTTTTATTGTCTCTGTACCCCTCGCTTTCGTCCGGATTCGTATATAAATCTAGAAGTGGAAAAGACCGTGTAGATATAATCTTCAATTATCAAAGTTGAGACGAGTATCAAATGGATTACAATTTTAAAGTCGATCAGCCTTCGTGGCTTCTGAATGAGATAAACCTTGGAGAACAGTTCGAAACGGTTGAATCAAGAATGTCGCTGGTGATTAAGCTGTCAGAGTTAAACGTTGATCAACGGACGGGCGGCCCTTTTGCTGCTGGTGTATTTGAAACTGAAACAGGACGCTTAATATCCGTAGGCGTAAATCAAGTGCTTGCTTCAGGCGTCTCTTCGGCTCACGCGGAAGTCTGCGCTCTCTCGCTTGCTCAAAAAAAATTAGGCACTTTTGATCTCGGTTCGGAAAGCTCCGGGCCTCATCAATTGGTAGTTAATTGGTGTCCATGCGTGATGTGCTACGGAGCGATAATCTGGTCTGGCATTACCTCTTTAGTGACGAACGTCGGCCCAGAGATGGAGGATATCACTGGCTTCGATGAGGGACCTCTCCATCCAAGATGGAGAGAAGAGCTCAATTCTCGCGGTATCGACTTTCAAGAAAACGTCATGTGGAGCGAGGCGCTAAAGGTCTTCGAAAAGTATCGTGATTCCGGAGCTCCGGTTTATAACGCCAGAGGTAATAAATAAAAGAGTTTGCTTATTGAAAACTTTCGATCACGACACAAAAACATCAGTCCAAGATAACAGATCTTTTTCTGGGAAAGTATCCGAGAATTGGAATATCGGTGGAGTTCCTAATGGGGGATATCTGCTTTCAATTGTAAGCGACGCACTAGCAAAAGTAGCAGCGCATCCGGATCCATTCTCGATATCAGCATACTTTATGAATCCGGGAATATCCGGCGAAGAATGTCGAATAGAGACTGATGTTCTAAAAACCGGAAGGTCAACTCAGACAATCTCAGCAAAGTTTATTCAGGATGGTAAGGAAAGAATCAGAGTCACCTCTGTTTATGGGGATTTGGAAAAGTCTCTGGGCATCAGCGATGAGATTGATGAAGTTTCTCCGGTTATTCCTTCTTCAAGCGACTGCTTGCCCAGAACAGGCGCACTCCAAGGAATTGAACTTTCGATAGAGGAGCAAGTCGAGGTAAGGCTTCATCCCGAATTCTTCGTTTCTCATAAGTTAGCGACCGCCGAAAGTCTTGGCTGGGTGCGGTTCTGTGATGGCCGGGCACCCGATACCCGTGCATTAATTTTATTTTGTGATGTTTTCCCGCCATCACCTTTTAAAAAATTTGGTGTTTTAGGCTGGGTGCCAACCATTGAAATTTCAATAACTATAATAAAGAAACCAGCGCCAGGATGGATAACAGGTCAGTTCAGGACCGATAGCGTATCAAATGGGCGCATGATTGAGAGTGGAAGCCTTTGGGATAGTACTGGGCAACTAATTGCTAAAAGCAGGCAGTTGGGACTTATTATGAGAACGGATGATTAAGCCAAGGAAATTAATCAATTAGACTAGAAAGGGCTATCGAAATCGCATCATTCATGGCTTCACCAACGATGTCAGAATGAGGGTCGTAGGTAGTCATATCGCCTTGGTCTTGATCTAGCGGATTACCATCTATAACCACTATCGCCCCCGACTCTATTCCTTGCAGTTCGCAAATTGTGAATAAGGTTGCGGATTCCATCTCGACGGCTTTGACGCCCGCTTTCTGCCATAGAGAAAGATTGCTTCCAAGGATATCCCTCGGATAAAACATGTCAGAGGTTAGCAGTATTCCTGTACTTACTTTCTTTTCTCTTTTATGAGCAACCTCTATCATTGAACTTGTCAATGCTAAAGATGCTATCGCAGGAAAACTGAGTGGAACAAGATTTGGAGACAGACCATCCTCTCTTACAGAGCCTCTCGCAACAACTATTTCTCCAGCATTAATGCCTTTTTGCATCCCCCCGGCAGTTCCTATTCTTATTATTTTTTTTGCTCCAGATTTGCATATTTCTTCAAAGCAAACTCCTGCGCCTGCAGATCCGACTCCATGTGAGATAACGGCAATTTGAGTTCCTTCGAAGACACCTAGCATAGTTCTATATTCTCGGTTTTCTGCCACTACCGCAGCTTCGCTTAATTCTTTCGATATTCTCTCCAGTCTTCCTGGATCCCCCACCACAAGCACTCTCTCAGGGATTTTTTCGCTGTTTACCTTCAAAATTGGGAGAAAAGGC
>CACFLG010000009.1 GCA_902567095.1 uncultured OM182 clade bacterium | reverse complement strand
TATTCATAGAACCTCTCAAGGAGGGTATTTGGGAATTAAATGGCAAATCGTTAACGAAGCGGGAACTATTATTCATAGGTGACCGATTAAAATTACACGACGAACCTTTTATTTTGATTTCCGAAATCAAGGATGGCTAAACAAAGAGAATCCAACTTATTTACTCTGTCTTTTTTAGACGTCATGTCTTGTGGGTTTGGAGCGGTAATACTGCTTTACGTAATAATTCTTCAATATAATCAGGACTTCGAACCCTCTGAAGCTGTTCCCAGCCTGCCAATCAACGACGAAAAAATCTCTAGGCTCGAACAAAAAATTAAAACACTTTTAGCTCTCGAAAAATCAGAAGAAGAACGATTTAAAAAAACTGCTGTAGATAATCAAAAAAAAATAACTTCCATAAAACTCACTGAAACGAGAGTGAAAAACCTTATTGATGAAAACAAAGAGAAAAAACAGAAGTTACAAGAGATTCAAAGACGAGTCAGCACAGGCGCGAGCAAAAAAGACTTTCTTGAAGACCAGGAGCTAGAGCAAGTTACTATGCTTCAGGCTACCATGAATCAAGCGGGTGGGTTCAAGGAGGTATTGACCGGAATGCGGCTAGGTGGGAGCCACATACTCATACTTCTTGACTCCTCTTCCAGCATGCTGGCAGAGGATCTAGTTAACATCATCCGAAGAAGAAATATGGAACCGCAAGAGAAAATCCTGTCACCAAAATGGCAGAGGGGAATCTCTTTCGTCGAATGGATAATGGAAAAAATACCGGAGGAGGCAAAGTATCAAGTTGTTCACTTCAATGAAAAAGCGAATTATGTTCTCCCAAATACTGCGGAAATTTGGTTAGACGGGTCGAACGATCAGGAGCGAGAAAGAACACAAGCTACCCTAAAAAAGGTAGCTCCCAGCGGGGGAACCTCGCTATACCATGCGTTTTCCGTGATAACTTCACTTTCACCCATGCCCGATAACGTCTACTTGTTAGTCGATAGTTTGCCCACAATGAACAGAAAGGTCCCTAAGAAATATACGATCTCGTCACAAGATCGGCGAGATTACTTCAGGAAAAGCGTTTCCTCTCTTCCGGAGAACGTTCCTCCAATCAATGTTATTCTATTTCCAATGGAAGCCGATCCGTATGCACCAATTGAGTATTGGGAGTTGGCTGACAAGACAGGAGGAAGTTTTATTCAACCGCAAAAGGACTGGCCCCGGTGAGAAGAAAACGCGTGGTAGAGGGAATTAGCCTTTCTTTTTTAGACGTTATCAGTTGCGGCTTTGGGGCCATCCTCTTGATGTTAGTTCTCGTTAGGGCTTTTTCTCCTTCAATTTCAACTCCACTGTCAGATCTCGATGATATTGAAATGAAACTTACCAAGTTGTTGGAAGAAAATCAGACTCTAGAGAAAAACCTCATCAGATTAGAACAAATCAAGAAAAATCAAGAATTAGAATCAATTAGAATCACCAAAAACTTGAAAAACGCAAAGCAACGGGAACTTAAAATTTCTCAAGAAATATCGCTAATAGATCAACAAAGACAAGAAGTTCTAAAACAAGAAATCGATATAAAACAAAAAATCGAAACCCTTCAGGCAGGTAAAAACTCTGTAAGTGACACGGTCGCAGGCATCAAAATAGACAGTGAGTACATCATCTTCATTATCGATACATCGGGGAGTATGCGCAGCGACTGGCTAAACGTGCTAAGTAAGGTAGAACAAATATTGCTTAGCTATCCAACTCTAAAGGGAATTCAAATAATGGATGCCGATGGAGATCTTTTGTTTCCGTATCAGGGTCTAGTTTGGAATAAAGCAAATCTTCAAAATAGACAAGAAATATTGAGTGCCTTGGCGAGATGGCCCGAGCAGTCTCTATCAAACCCAGAAAAAGGAATAAAAAAAGCGATAACAAATTTTCATTCGCCTGATAAGAAAATAGCTATCTGGATTTTTGCGGATGATTATCAAGGGGAAAGAACCGTAGACAGCCTTATAAAGTTCGTGGACAACATAAACGCGGTCACTCGAGATGGCAAGAGACTAGTCACCATCAATGCGATAGGCTTCCGAACGGGTTTTGAATCCTCAAGAATGAGGTTTGCGCTCGCCATGCGAGAGCTCTGCGAGAGAAATGGAGGGGCTTTTATAGGTTTGTGAGCAAGCCCCATAAAGGGTTTGTTGAAGCGAAAAAGTTACTGGGTTTTCATGAAGTCTAAATAATTTTTTTAAGGCGAGGAGGATCAAATCAAAAAATTCGACAGAGCCGAGGTTGACGTAGGAAACATAATCTCTTTAGAACACGT
Source organism: uncultured OM182 clade bacterium (assembly GCA_902567095.1). Taxonomy (GTDB): domain Bacteria; phylum Pseudomonadota; class Gammaproteobacteria; order Pseudomonadales; family Azotimanducaceae; genus UBA9659. The sequence continues at coordinate 45,495 of CACFLG010000009.1, read as the reverse complement.
TAATTTGTTTATTCCCGATCAAACGGTTGCCACTTATTTTTACGCCAATGTCTTGGGCCTAACCAGGGACCCCTATATAGAATGGGGTCCCGGTAACATGTGGATCAATGCCGGCAAGCAGCAGTTTCATCTTCCTACTGGCAAACCCCAGATTCTTCGTGGACATGTTGGCGTCAGCGTTCCTAAGTTATCCGAATTAGAGGCTCGCCTTCGTAAAACAAATTCACCGCTCAACAAAACGCGATTCGATTTCACTAGGCACAAGCATCACATCTCAGTAATCTGCCCGTGGGGAAATAGGTTGAAGTGCATTGAAAAAGGAACAATCAATGACATGGAGCTTGGCATTCCTTACGTAGAATTTGAAGTTCCGGCTGGGACAACTAAGGGAATTGCGTCTTTCTACGAGCGAGTCATGAACTGCAAGACAAGAAGGAAGGCCGGTGGTTGTTCAATATTTGTAGGGAGAGATCAATTCCTGAGTTTTAAAGAGGTGAAAAACTTTAATCCCAATTATGACGGCCATCATATAGCGATTTATGTTTCTAACTTTTCAGGGCCTCACAAGTTTCTCAAATCAAACAATCTAATTACGGATGAGACTGATCAAAACCAATACCGATTTACCAAGATTATTGATCCGAAGACGAAGCGTTTCCTCTTTGAAATAGAGCATGAAGTTAGAAGTCTTTATCATCCAATGTATGAGCGGACGCTTATAAACAGAAACCCTGATCAGAGTTTCTTTAATTATCAAAGAGGGCGTGATGCTTTCTTCCCCGCAGAAACTAATGTGAAGTAAAGATACTACTGTTACACTAGCCTCCTTTTTTACCAAGACCTACTTGTATATGACTCAGCGCAATTACCGACAAGCCTTTGGCCTAAAGATTCTTAACTCTAATCACGCTAAGGTAAGACAATTAAAAAAAGAAGGCTACGTCGCTGAAATCCATGGCAATAAATTTTGGAACTCGAGCTTTTTGATCATGAGCTATTTAAAAAAGAATCGGATACCAAAGAAACACAAAGTTCTTGAAATTGGATGTGGATGGGGGCTACTCGGTCTATTTTGTGCAAAGGAATTCGGAAACAAAGCGCACGGCATAGATGCTGATAAAAACGTTTTGCCCTATCTACAGCTACATGCAGAGGTAAATGGACAAAAAATGTTCGCGGAAAGGAAAAACTTCAATCAACTAACCGTCGAATACCTAAGTCAATTCGATATTATTTTAGGCGCAGATATCTGCTTTTGGGACGAAATGGCCGAACAACTGCTTCGATTAATCGGTCGCGCCAAGAAGGCCGGAGTACGCCAAGTATTGATCGCTGATCCTTGTCGCCCTCCGTTCACCGATTTGGCCATGAACTGCGAACAAAAATTCGAAAACGTAGAATTGGTTACCAAATTTTTAAGACGCCCTGTTCGAGCCTCGGGCGAGATTCTAATCGTTAGTTAAAAACTTAGTCATTATTTTGCGCACACTAAACCCTGTAGAACAAAAAGAAAGCCTAGACTTGCTCGAAAAGAAAAAAGGGCTTTATTTCGCTTTGACAGCGGTTGTTTTCTGGGGTCTCGTGCCGCTCTATTACCTGCCTATCGACCATGTGCCACCGCTAGAGATATTAAGTCATAGAATAATTTGGGCAGCGATTCTCCTTTTGTTAATACTTTTTATAAGAAAAAAAGCTCATCTGGTTATTCCAAAGCCTTCGCAAATTCCCAAACTTTTAGCCTCCTCAATTCTCATTGCAGTGAACTGGCTAGTTTTTACATTTGCCGTAATCAACGACAATATTACTGAAACCGCTTTGGGTTACTTTATAAACCCAATTGTCAGTGTATTTCTTGGGCTGGTTTTTTTAAAAGAATCACTAGGGAAGATGCAATGGCTAGCAGTAATTATTGCGGGCTTAGGAATAAGCTTACAGCTATTAATATTTGGCAAGGTTCCCTGGATTTCGCTTAGCCTTGCTTTCAGTTTTGGACTCTACGGCTTAATAAGGAAAACCCTTTCAATTGACCCAATCGCCGGGCTCGCTATTGAGACTTTATTGGCTCTTCCCTTTGCGCTTGCGTTTATTATCTGGTCAGGGACACTGGGTGACCTTCGTTTTGGTATGGACCAGACCACAGATGTTTTTCTATGTTTTGGAGGCCTTGTAACCGTTTTCCCTCTGCTCTTTTTCACTGCCGCTGTATCACGACTAAACCTTACGACGATCGGGATGCTCCAATATATCGCGCCGACAATATCGCTACTTATTGCGATTTTCTTTTTTCTCGAGCCCTTCAATTTGGAAAGAGGCGTTGCTTTTGGGTTTATCTGGATCGCGCTCGCTATCTTCTCATTAGACGCACTGAGAAAGAGAAATAAACAAGAAAATATTTAACTGCTTCTACTCACCTCACCCTTCTCGTTGATAATGAACTTTTTATCTCTATCAGATAAAGTTAAGGTTCATGTTTTTAAAGCTTGAAAGGTCAGAAAAATGACAATGCAGCAAACACCCCTACTAATGTCTAGGATCCTGCATCGCGGAGCCGTCCTCGACCCCAATGTAGAAATTGTCACACTTCGTGAGAATGGCACCCATCGCCAAACCTTAAAAACTACCTCGCAAAGAGTTAAGAAATTAGCAAATGCGCTAAACGAATTTGGAATTAAGGAAGGCGACCGAATTGGTAGCTTTATGTGGAACAATTACAGACACTTAGAGCTCTATCAAGCCATCCCATCAATGGGGTGTGTCCTTCACACTCTGAACATAAGACTGTCTCCTCATGATCTCACCTACATAATTAATCATGCGGAGAACCGAATAATATTTGTAGACGAAGATCTTTTGCCTTTAGTAGAACCGATACTTTCAAAAACCCCTACCGTGGAGTTATTGGTCGTCTGTAGCGAAGGTGAAAACACGACGCTAGAAAAGAAAAACCAAATTGATTATGAAAAATTCATTCAAGAACATCCAGAGGAGTTCGTATGGCCAAACTTAGATGAAAATGCTCCCATGGGTCTTTGCTACACAAGCGGCACCACTGGAAAGCCTAAGGGCGTCATGTACACGAACAGATCTACTTATCTTCATACCATTACCCAGTCAATGACGGACTCTATGAGCCTCTCCGCGGTCGATGCCGTCTGTGGGATCGTTCCGATGTTTCATGCAATGGGCTGGGGGCTGCCATTTTCCGCCTCAATGCTAGGGTGTAAACAAGTAATGCCCCATCGCTATATGGATCCGGAGCGGTTAGTCCAGCTCATGAGCGATGAAGAAGTAACCATATCGGCTGGCGTTCCCACTATCTGGCAAGGCGTAAAAGCGGTACTCGAAGCGACTCCGGGGAAATACGACTTAAGTAACCTTAGCCGACTCACCTGCGGAGGAAGCTCGCCGCCAATATCCCTTATGCGTTGGTACGCAGATGAATTAGGAATTGAGATGGTTCAGGGATGGGGTATGACCGAAACTAACCCTCTCGGGACCCTCTCAAGAAAAGTCGCGAAAAGATCTCACCTAACGATCACCGAAGAGGAACAGTTTGCGAACACCGGGAAAGCCGGCCTTTTAATGCCTGGTTTAGAAATGGAAATTGTTGACGAAAACTGGAACCCCGTTCCACATGATGGCGAGAGCGTTGGAGAATTATTAATCAAGGGACCTTGGATTTGCTCAGAATATTACAAAGATGAGCAGCCGGATAAATTCCATGGTGAGTGGTTAATCACGGGTGACATTGCGAAAATCGATGCTGAGCAGTATTTAATCATCGCGGACAGATCAAAAGATCTTATCAAATCTGGGGGTGAGTGGATTTCGTCAGTTGATCTTGAGAACCATATCGTCGCGCTCGAAGGAATTCGGCAAGCAGCTGTAGTGGCTTACCCTCATCCCAAGTGGGACGAACGACCGGTCGCCTTGGTTGTCGCAGTAGAAGGTGCGAACACGACCAGCGAATTGATATTAGAGCATTGCTCAACGATTTTCGCCAAGTGGCAACTTCCGGACGACGTCATATTTGTTGACGAACTTCCCTTAACTTCTACCGGGAAAATAGATAAAAAAACTATTCGTAGCAATCTCGCTGAGGAAAACTACGAGCTGCCCGATCTGAGGAGCGGCTAGTTTTTAGGAAAAGCTCCTTCGGGGCAATCAGATAAAGCTAACCTGAAACAGAAAACGCCAATGAAAAGATTAACTAATTTTTCTTTCCGTCCATCGCTCGAAAATCATGTGCGATCTAACTTAAGTGAGTTTAACGATTTAAGACAATCGTCTGAGGGGAAAAAACAAGCCGCGGTTGCAATCACAATCTGCGAATTCGAGGGTGAATCCTCGGTAGTCGTGACGCGGCGATCATCGAAATTAAAAGAACATAGCGGACAGTGGGCCTTGCCCGGGGGTCGCCTCGACAGCAACGAAAGCCTGATAGATGCCGCCGTAAGGGAGCTTGAAGAGGAGGTAAATATCTGCGTTTCAGATGACGCCGTATTAGGTACTCTGGATGATTATGTGACTAGATCGGGTTACGTTATTACGCCGGTGGTTATTTTGGCCGACGCCAAACAAAATGATGTAGTGGGAAACCCTTCTGAAGTTGCCTCAGTGCATTTTTTCTCGTTTAGCGAATTAGTAAGGAAAGATTCGCCTAACCTAGAAAACATTCCCCAAAGTGATAGACAAGTCCTCTCCATGAATTATCTAGACGACCGAATTTATGCTCCAACTGCCGCGATGCTCTACCAGTTTCGTGAGGTTGCTATTTTAGGACGGGACACACGAGTTTTAGATTTTGATCAACCGCTTTTTGCTTGGCGATAAATAAACTTATCAAAATTAATCAACAACGGGGGAAGAAGAAGGAAATCGAAAATCAACGCAATCGTAATGACAATTCCTACCATATAGCCTGGATCACTATTCATCTTAAAGTCTGACATTCCGAGCATTGAAAAACCCACTACTAGAACCAAAGTGGTAATGGCTAGAGCTACTCCGACGCTACTGAACGCATATCTAACAGCATCCTCTGGAGACCTGGTTTCTCTGGCGCGCAGATATTTTGTTAGGAAATGAACGGTGTCATCAACAACTATTCCCATAGTGATTCCAAGCACCATCGCAAGAGAAAACCCCACTTCACCAGAAAGCAAATACCAAACACCAAACCCGGTTGCTCCCGGCAGAAGATTTGGCAAAACGCTGACCAGTCCCATTTTTATTGATCTAAAAGAAATCATAAGCGCAATTGTAATCAAGACAAGTGCTAAGAATGCACCTTTAACGCCTCCCAACATGGTGCGAATACCAATATGCGTAAACATTAAAGAAAGGGCTGATCCCTCTTGGAAAAGATCGGGCGAGTTTTCCTTTAACCAATTTTTTGCTTTCTCTTGTATTTCAACGAACTCGTAAGTCTTAAGACTGGGAAGCGAAACAATCATTCGAGATGCAGACTTATCAAAGCTCAGCATATTATTGAGGTCAAGGCCCAAGGGAAGAGATAACTCATAGAGAAGCAAATACTGAGAGGACAATTCTTTAGTTTCGGGCACTTTGTAATAATCTTCTTGATTACGATTTAAGCGCTGATTTAGCTGCTTAAGGACGTCCGTATAAGTATTCACATGTGTAACGTGTTTTTGCTCTCTATACCACTCGGCAAATTCCTCTACTGTGTTGAGGTAATCGGGATCGGTCACGCCTTGCGATTTCTTCGTGTCTAGAGAATATTCTATTCGATACAATCCTCCTAGATTTTCATCAGTAAAGTCAGTATCGGTCCTTATTGAGGTGCCTTCCGCAAAGTACTTACTGAATTGATCACTCACAATATTTAAAGGGGCTAGCGACATTAAGAAAAAAGCTGTCAAAGAAGTCCCAACCAGCAAACCATTTCGATTTCGTATCACCCAGTCCGCAAACTTTTCCATAAACGATTCCGAGTGAGATGAACTCAACCCCACCCGATTTGGTAATATGGAGGTAAACGCAGGCAAAAAAGTTAGAGACAAGAAAAAAGCCAAACAAACCGCAAAACCCACTATGTTCCCGATTTGTTGAATCGGGGGCACGTCCGCTAAAACATTTAAACTAAAAAAACCAATCGCCGTAGAAACGCTGGTTAGGAAGATAGGCTGTAAGTTCGCTATTATCGATTCAATCAAGGCAGTGTTTTTGTCTAATCCTTTTCTTAATCGTTGATAGTAGGCAACCATAAGATGAATACCGTGAGCAACAACTACCGTTAATATGATTACTGGAATATTCGAAGAAATCGGAGTAAGAGATAGACCTAACCAGCCTGCCAAACCCATCGCTGAAACAAGGGTCAAAAAAGTCGTTACGACGATCGCAATTACGCCGGAGATGGCTCTCAAAAGGATGATCATAAGTGTAATTACAAAAATATACATTAGGGGCGTTTGAGTTTTGACGTCTCTTAGACCTGTTTCAGCAAAACTAGCGCTAATCATCGTAGATCCGGTAACGTAGACATCTAACCAATCATGATCCCGCATCAATTGTTCTTTTTTAGCCCACGCCCAATTTGCTTTCCTTACCGCTTGATCTTGTTCACCATCAAAGTGCAAATCAATATTGATCCCCGCCACTCGACCATCTCCGGAAACAAGACGATTGAGAATTAACGGTTCATTAAGAGCTATGTTACGAATACGATCCAAATCCTGGACCAAAAGGTTATCTGCGAGTGGGATTAGCTTATCGACTAGAAGATCATCACCCTCTGCAGCGGTATGCTGATAATTAGTTATAGAATCGACTCTGTTTACGTATTCGGTTGTCCAGGCTTCTTCCGTGAGAGTCTCAATCACAGACAGAGTCTCGAGAGTGAAAATGTCTCCTTCTTTGGGTGCGAGCACAAAAAAAACATTCTCTACTCGAGTAAAAGTCTCTTCGAGCTCCTCGAATGCGCGTAGCTGCGGATTTTTTGGGCCAAACATGTCTCTCGATTCTTGAGAGATCGTCAAAAATTTAATTCCGTAGCCTAGCGGCAAACAAATTAAAAGTGTTACAAACACTACCAACCATCTGTGAGCAATGACTGCTTGTGAAAACCTTGCGCTCAAAGGAACTCCTATTTCGAAGTCCTACTGTATCGTATGAGCTGTTGCGTTGGAATTATCTTTTTGTATTATAAGCGAGCTAACTCGTCCAAGACGTTCGATAAAAGTTGATTACTTATGGCCACAAAATTTTATCCGGTTGCGGACAAATCCGAATTCTCAGATAACGACCAACTCCATGTATCTCTGAATGATGAAGAAATTTTACTATGCCGCGAAGAGGAAGATTATTTCGCAATATCATATTATTGCTCGCACGCGACCCTTTCTCTAGAAGGAGGCTATATATACAAGAGTAAAATTATCTGTCCTTATCACGGGGCGGAATTCTGTCTTAAAACAGGTAACGCGTTAACGCCACCGGCTTATGAAGAAATAAAAAAATACCCCTTATCTATTGAAGGAACGACAATCTCTATCGGCGTTGAAGAAACCTAGAAAGCTAACTGAGCACTCTATAATAACTTTCCAAGAGCTCGTCTTGAGCTTTTTGAAGTTTTTCTAAAAGCTCAGCGTGCTCATCCACAAACTCTTTAACGCTGGCATATCTCGCAATTTCTTTTCCTTCGAGAAGCAGAACGTAATCTTGAGAAGAATTTTCTTTGAAGAGACCTGTTTTCATCACCGAGACTTTTTAGACTTGGACTAGCTAAATTCAGGGATAATTTCATCAATACATAATCGAGTCTGCTCCATGACCTCCTTGGTACCGGATGCCATAGGCAGCAAAACAAACTTCTGACAACCCACATCGATAAATTCTTTAATTCTCTCGACTATTTCTGAGGTGTTTCCAACCACGTAATACCTTCTGGCATTTTTCCCCATTCGAGCAGTTATTCCCTTCGTGGTCGATAGGACCGATCTGTCTTCTTGATTCCCGAATCTAAAAAGAAGAGTAGCGCCGTAATGATCGTCGTCAATTTCTCTTTCTGTGTTCTTCAGTGCCTCCTTGACACCAGAAACTACTGCGCCTGCAGTCTCTGGAGAATCAATTCCGCCCAGCCAGCCGGTTCCAATTCTCGCTGTCCTCTTAACTGCTATTTGACTCGAGCCTCCTATCCAAAGCGGGATAGAGGCATTGGCTGGTCTCGGAGTTATGACAGCATCTTTATAGGAGAAGTGTTCTCCTTGGAAGGTAACCGAATCTTCGGCCCAAAGCCTAGACACAATCTCTAAAGCCTCATCGGCTTTCTTTCCTCGTCCCTTTGTCGAGATATTGGTAGCAGTATAATCTCGGGAGATCTTGCTACCCAAGCCGAAAGCGGGCAAGAGCCGTCCGCCACTGATATAATCGATGGTGGCACATTGCTTAGCAGTGACTAGAGGGTCACGAATCGCTATGGAAGCGACATTCATCCCAAACCTAATCGACTCAGTATACCCAGCTAAAATTGCCATCGCAGAAAGACATTCAAGCATTGACTCTTTTGAAACCAGACGATCAGTCTGCCAAATCGAATCCACTTTCCCAGCTTCGCATTTGTCTACCCACTTAAAGTAGTCTCTTGCATTATCAAAAGGGAAGACTGAGGTTCCCATACCGATGCCAATTGCCATGATATTTCCTTAATTTTATTGAAGATCCGAATGTTCTTTGAAAAAAGCTGCCCGCCGCAATATTTGCAGATTCTCAAACAATCTGAAATCCCGTCACGGATTTATTTTTTTTGAGGAAGTCTTTCATCTAACTCCCAAATACGATCAAAACCAAGCAGACTATTTAGTGTCCCTAAATCAGCAACTTTCTCTGGGGATGCTGCCTTAAGATTTCTCGCTGCATTGGATATCGCACCATAAACTGCGCCCAACAAGTATGTTGGATGCAATATAATCGAAAAACCCATCTCGAATAGACACTTATCACTCAAGATAGGCGTGACACCGCCTTGAACCATATTAGCCACTAGAGGGATCGAGTCGAAGCGATTACAAATCCGTTCAAGTTGAGATTCGTTTTCGGGGGCCTCGATGAACAAAATATCAGCTCCAGCTTCTATGTAGTCATTACCGCGTCGACAAGCGTTATCAATTCCTTCGATACCAAGCGAATCAGTTCTTGCTATTATAAGGAAGTCGTCAGAGGCTCTTGATTCTTTTGCTACACGGATTTTCTCGACCATCTCTGTTTTTGAAATCACGCTGCGATTACGGGTATGACCACATCGTTTAGGAAACTCTTGGTCTTCTAACTGGATCGCATCTGCTCCTGATTGCTCGTAACCTACGACCGTCTGCTCTACGTTAGCGAGCCCTCCAAAACCAGTGTCACCATCAGCAATGATTGAAGAAGTTGTCACCTGAGCGATAGATCTCAGTCGGTCATTCATTTGACTGAAGGAGACGAACCCTGCGTCAGGAAGACCTAGGAGAGTGGCACTTACCCCGCACCCCGACATATACAAAGTGTCAAAATTTTGGTTCTCACATACAAGCGCTGAAAACGGATCGAAAACGCCCGGGACAGAAAGACGATGACCTTTCTTTAAACGCGATTTAATCCCCATGAGATAGATGCCTCCTTTTCCATATTCTACGGCCAAAGCAACCCGCAGATACTCTGGCTAATTTAGTTAATGTAACCTATTATTTTGCCAGTTCATCAATTTTTCCGGAAAATAAATGAGAGCTCTGGTTTGTCAAAGTTATTCAGGACCTAATGGTTTAAAACTCGAAGAAGTTGAAATGCCCAAACCTTCAGGTAATCAGATATTGATGAAGATCGAGGCTGCTGGTATCGGGTATGTCGACGCTTTAATGGTGGCTGGAAAGTATCAAATAAAACCTAAGCTACCCTACGTGCCTGGAAATGAGATTTCAGGGACAATTGTCTCAGCGAGTGAAACGCAAGGAAATTTAAAGGTTGGACAAAGAATTCTTGCAACTTCAAGCTCAGGCGGGTTGGCGGAATTTGCAACAGTAGATACGGGCAACTGCGTTCCAATTCCAGACACCTTTCAATTCAATGCAGCTGCGGGATTTCTTGTTAACTACTGCACAGCCCTTTACGGTTTTAGGTATTGTGGGCAGCTTCGACCCGAGGAAAATGTTCTGGTTCTTGGAGGAAGCGGAGGAGTGGGGCTTGCAGCGATCGATTGCGCAAAAGCGCTTGGAGCAAGAGTAATCGCAGCGGCCTCTACCAAAGAAAAAAGAGACGCATGTCGCAAAGCCGGTGCAGATTTTGTGCTTGATTACGAAAAAGAAGATTGGAGAAATGATGTTAGAAGTATTTTGGGTTCGGCGCCTTTAGATATGGTTTACGACCCAGTAGGAGGAAAATATGCTGAGCCGTCTTTAAGATCCCTTGGACCAGGAGGAAGGTTTCTCGTGGTTGGTTTCGCCTCAGGTGAAATACCCTCTTTCCCCGCAAATCTTACTTTGCTCAAAAGATGTTCTGTTATAGGTGTCAATTGGGGGGGACACATCGCCCAAAACCCAGGAACCGTAAAAGAAGTAATTTCTCAATTAATGGACTGGGTCATTGAGGGGAGAATCAAACCTCGGGAAGGCCGTGTCTTCAAGCTGGAGGATGCCCCCCTCGCGATGCAACAAATTCTTGAAAGAAAAGCGATCGGTAAAGTCGTGGTAAATCCAAACAATTAGATATCTCTGAACAACTATTAAGTCACCTTAGCGAGATTGGTGTGGAGAGGAGATTCTGCTGTCCCCAACTTGAAAAAATTATCTGAATGGCCAGATTATTAAAACGTTGGTTGACCTCTTATAGCTTTGGTAGTCGGGATCACCTCCCCAACGCGACTCCGCCTGCCTTTCAAGGAGATTAATTCCTGAAATCTTGGTTAGAAGCAGAAAAACGAATATTGGTGAAATTAAAGTCACGTGTTGCCAACCCTCAAGGACAGGCAAAGCAACAACTGCTAACCCTGACCAAAGCATAATTTCACCGAAGTAGTTAGGATGCCTAGACCAAGCCCACAACCCTGTGTGAATAAACTTTCCGGAATTCTCCAGTTCTCGATTAAATTCAGATTTCTGGTGATCAGCCAATACTTCAACGAAAAAACCTACCAACCAAAAAGCAGAACCCACGAAAAAGAAAACACCCAAAGAGTTTTGTTTGTCAGAGGTAATGGCTGCTAGAGCAGCACCACAAGTGACGCAAACCCAAAGCCCCTGAAGAGACCAGGTCATCAAAAATTGGAAGAAATTAGTTTTAATCACTTTAAATCTGGAGTCTTCACCAGCTGATCTAATTCGAGAAAACAAAAATGTTCCCAATCGAAATGCCCACAAAAGAACAAAAATCCCTATCGTAAGTTTTCGCGCTCCCAGATCATCCGACATTACCAAAGCAAAAATTATTATCGAGACATAGGTTAAGCTGCCCATAAGATCAAAATATTTCTCTGTCTGAAAAAGAAAAGAGGGGACGAAACAAATCCACTGAATAAGAAAGGCGAAGACCACCGAAATAGAAAAAAGAGGCAATCCATAGATTTGCATACTTCCATCGCTACCAGCCCAAGCTAGCAAAAAACCAAAGAGTACACTCGCTAAAATAGCCAATATCCAAACGTAATTTCCACTCATACAAATCACTCTTTAATTAGACCGTGACTAAGAAGATGCCTATTAGCCTAGATCAGTTAACTTAGGTCACGGTTTAATAAGAATCTTTTCAAGAAAAACTAAATTCTCCTTGATCAATCACAATCTCGTTGTTTTGGTTTTCAGTGCGAAAGAGAGCTTTTTTCCCATCTATCCACATAGAGACTGTCAGCGAATCGCCAGGAATCACTGGTTTTGAAAATCTCGCGTTCATTGAAAGGAAGCGGCCTGCATCACCTTCACACAACCCATGGAGCAAAGCTCTTCCCGTTATACCATATGTGCACAAACCATGAAGGATGGGTTTGTCAAACCCGCCCATTGCGGCAAAAGATGGATCAGAGTGAAGGGGATTACGATCTCCTGAAAGTCGATATGTCAGAGCTTGGTCTTCTCGGGTGGTATATGTGATTTTTTTATCTGGAGATCTGTCCGGAAATTCTAGTTTGTCTGATGGACCACGATCGCCTCCCCAACCTCCTTCACCGCGACAAAAAAGTGAGGTCTTAGTTCGCAGAAGCGGTTCCCCTGTCTTAACGTTACGAGATTCAGAAGTAAACTCCAAGACTGCAGCAGAACCTTTGTCCCAAATCGCGCTGCATTCTCCGACACTCTCAATCTCTCCATCGGGTGGAATCTCTCCTAGCAACTCAATTCCTTGTTCTCCGTGAACCATCAAGGCAGGATTAAAAGATCCGACCTCTTTCATTGGGATGCCGCCCCCTCCTATAATCACTGCAAACGTAGGAAAAACTTTTTGGACAACATCTTTAGTATTTTCCGTTGTATATTGCAGCTCATCAATGCCGGCACCAATTCCGACCGCATAGAGTAGCGCATCTTTTGAGTTCCAACTTCTATTAGATGGCTGTCCTTTTTGTCCAACAGCATTAGGATCTATGGCCATACTTCTCTCCTCAATAAAGGTTATTCACAGCGAATCGAATGATAATATACTACTAGATTGATATAAAAAAAGCAGGAAAGGTAAAACGATTGGAAGACGAAGAAAAGTTTGTCGTATGCGCTATCTACCAGTTCATAAAAACGGATAATTTAGAGAGCCTGCGCAGCGAAATCGATTATATTTTAGAGCAAAACTCTATTAGAGGAACTGTTTTAATTGCGAGAGAAGGGATCAATAGCACGGTCTCCGGCCGTGAAACCAGTATTAATGATTTTTTAGTCTTCCTTTCACAAAAAGGTTTTAAAAAACTGTCGGTAAAAAAATCGGCAACAAGTCAACAACCTTTCTTACGAAGGAAGGTAAAAATAAAACGTGAAATCGTAACCATGGGTTTACCTGATATTGATCCTCTCGCCTCTGCGGGGACCTATATCAAACCTGAAGACTGGAATGAGATGATCTCGGATCCGAACGTTATTTTAATAGACACTCGAAATGAATATGAAATAAAAGTTGGAACCTTCCCGGGCGCGATTAATCCGGAAACAAAAACATTCAGGGAATTTCCGAAATTCGCAAAGACCTATTTAAAAAACAAGAGCGAAAAAAAAATAGCAATGTTTTGCACGGGAGGTATACGTTGCGAAAAGTCTACTTCTTTTTTGAAGGAAAATGGTTTTGAAAACGTGTTTCATTTGGAGGGAGGTATACTTAAATATCTTGAGGAGGTTCCGACGGAGAAATCCCTCTGGAACGGAGAGTGTTTTGTCTTCGACAATAGAGTTACCGTAGACCAGGATCTTCAAGAAGGCTCATACGAGCAGTGCCATGCCTGCCGAACGCCAATAAGCAAGGAAGATAAGTTAAGCCAAGATTTCTTAAAAGGGATTAGCTGTCCTCATTGCATAGAGAGTAAGACAGATCACGATAGATCGAGGTTTAGGGAAAGACAAAAACAAATTAATCTTGCAGCACAGCGAAAAGAAATCCATGTAGGCGAGGAAGCCAAAAAAGATCAAAAAAATCGAAAACGAGAAAAAAAAGAGCAGCTGGAGAAAATATCTGGTAAACGTGATAGTTTACAGAACGTTCTTGTTAGGGAAATAAATATTTTTAGAGGAGTAAGCGAATGAGTTGGGGTTTTGATACAGATCCAGAATTTCAAAGTGTTTTAGATTGGGCAACCGAATTCGTCGACAAAAAAGTTGCGCCTCTCGATTTAGTCCTTAACGAGAGCTATATGGTTAATGACCCTGACTTCATTAAGTTGGTTCGGCCTCTCCAAGAAGAAGTTAAAGATAGAGGGCTCTGGGCTTGTCATTTAGGTCCTGATCTGGGTGGGCCCGGTTATGGCCAACTCAAACTAGCTTTACTAAATGAAATACTTGGAACGTCGCGTTTTGCCCCGATCGTATTTGGATGTCAGGCACCAGATTCGGGTAACGCAGAAATCCTAGCTCATTATGGAACCGAGGAACATAAAGAGAAATATCTTAAGCCACTTCTTGATGGAGAAATTGTTTCTTGCTTCTCAATGACCGAGCCTCATGCCGGTGCAGACCCGACCATGTTCAAATGTACGGCAGTTGAAGACGGAGATGATTATGTAATTAATGGAGAAAAATGGTACTCCTCTAACGCAAGACATGCTTCTTTTCTTATAGTTATGGTAGTAACCGACCCAGAAGCCGCTCCTCATCAAAGAATGAGTCAATTCATTGTTCCAGCTGAAACTCCGGGAATAAACATATTAAGGAACGTAGGTGTTGGAACAGAAGCTCCGGGGAAAGGTTCTCATGGGTACATTAGATACGAAGACGTACGAGTTCCAAAAAGCAACATGCTTGGACCCAGAGGTCAGGCGTTTGCAGTTGCCCAAACCCGCTTAGGTGGAGGGCGGATTCATCATGCAATGAGAACCTTGGGTCAAATCAAGAAAGCTTTCGACATGATGTGCGAGAGAGCGCTATCCAGGCAAACAAAGGGTGAAATACTGGCAGACAAACAGATGGTACAGGAAAAAATAGCGGATTCTTGGATAGAGATGGAACAGTTTAGGCTATTGGTGCTCAGAACCGCTTGGAGAATAGATCAGTATAATGACTACCTAAAGGTTAGAAAAGATATCGCTGCAATCAAGGCCGCGATGCCAAAGGTATACCATGACGTAGTATCCAGAGCGCTTCACATTCACGGTTCGCTTGGAATTTCTAACGAAATGCCTTTTACCTCCATGCTCATCGGCTCCTATGCAATGGGGCTTGCAGACGGACCAACAGAGGTGCACAAGGTAACCGTAGCTAGGCAAGTCCTGAGAGATTACGAACCCTCTCAAGACCTTTTCCCTTCATATAGCCTCCCTCGTCGGCAAGAGGACGCCATCGCTCTTTATGGCGATCAAATAGAACGAGAAATAGCAACTTGGTAATAAGGAAAAAGAAATGAATCACGCACAATTAGGTCTTTCCAATGATGAGCTTTTGAGTACTACTAGGGCAGTCAGAAAGCGACTTGACTTAGAACGATCGCTATCGATGGAAGTTGTAAAAGAATGCATGGAGATGGCCGTGCAGGCTCCCACGGGTTCAAACTCTCAAAGCTGGCAATTCGTATTTGTAACCGATCCCGAAAAGAGAGCGAAAATTGGAGAACTCTATCGCCAAGCATTTAGCCTTTACAAAGAAATGCCCATGGCTATTCACAAACTTCATTCGGAATCTGACGACAAAGATTTGACGAACAGTCAGGAGCGATCTGCCTCTTCAGCCGATTATTTGGGCGAAAATATGGGTAAAGTGCCAGTAATGATGATTCCTTGCATCGCTGGAAGGACCGACAATGCTGAGAGCAACAATGTTTTAGCACAATCAGCTCTCTATGGGTCTATCATACCAGCCGCCTGGAGTTTCATGCTCGCCGCCAGAGCCAGAGGAATAGGGACTGCTTGGACTACTTTGCACCTGATGCACGAAAAGGAGATAGCTGAACTCATAGGCATCCCTTACGATGAATTTATGCAAATAGCCCTTATTCCGATAGCCTATACAAAAGGAACAAGTTTCAAGCCGGCTTACAGGCCCGACGTTGAAGAAATAATGCATGTTGATGAGTGGTGATTTCGTAAATCTGATCAGGAAAAGAGGATTAGCGATCCGTAGAGAACAGCTTTATGAATAGTGATCCAAACCGATTCACTCATCAAAGATTGACTGAAATAGCTTTGATGGAAGAGGCATTTCTTCCGCTTGCTGAAGCGGCGCTGCTGCTAGCTATAGAAATCGGAGAAGATGCTAGCATTGAGCAATATCTGAATAGGATCGATTCACTTGCTGAAGACTTTAATCTTTACAGGCAATCCGTACCTGAAATAACTGGTGCAAAAGCCATGATTTCTTTTTTTTATAAAGAAACCGGTTTTGCTGGAAATAAAAGCAATTATTTCGACCCAGCTAATAGTTACCTAAACAAAGTAATCGATAATCGAGTTGGCATCCCGATTAGCCTCGCTATACTGCAGATGTCTATTGGAGCTAGGTTAGATATCCCTGTAGAGGGAATTGGCTTCCCTGGGCATTTTCTTGTTCGATATAAAGAAGATGGCGGATCGCTAGTTGACCCTTTTTTTGGCAGAGAACTCAACACACACGATTGTAAAACATTGTTAAAACAGATTTCCGGGGGTCGCTTGGAACTCGACAATACTCATCTACGAGTGGCGACAAAAAGAGAAATTCTTGTTCGATTAATTGACAATCTGAAAAGTATTTTCTGGAGGAAAAAAGAGTGGAAACAATGCCAACGCTGCATTGAAAACCAAATCCTCCTCTCGCAAAAAAAAAGCCAATTCGAATTGCAATTAGGAGCTATATTCGAGATGCGAGGAGCCCAGCCGAAAGCAGAAAGAAAATACAAAGAAATAATAACAGATCAGGATTTCAGCGAAGACATACGCTCTATCGCGATTAAACGCTTATCATCTTTTGCCCGGCAGCCAACAGTTATACATTAAGTCGTTGTCAAGAGCTCTAATGCTGCCGCAGCTCTTCGAGAGACACTGTCCTTTTGTTTCTCTAAATCTACGTCTCGTTCACTTCCCATAGCACCAACTAGATATCTCTTATAAACACCTTGTCCGATAGCAGCCAGACGCCAGTGAGAGAATGCCCGATAGTAGTTAATCTTAGAAATATCCCTTCCAGTTTTATTGGCATAAACATCAAGAAATTCGTCTCGTGAAAAGAAACCTCCCGCCGCAGTTGGAGCCTGATCCCCCTCTCCTGGTTCTGGGACCTCTTCAAGAGTAAGCCAATTGTTTAAAACGTAACCCAAATCAGCTAAGGGATCCCCCAAAGTACAAAGTTCCCAATCCAAGACAGCTCTGACGTGGCCACCGGAAACGATCATATTTCCTAATCTAAAATCGCCATGAACTATGGCCGACCCAATTTGTTCTGGGAGGTTTTGAAGCAAAAGCTCACAGCTTTCTTCCATCTCAGGAATTTCGTGAGTTTTTGAGGCATTCCACTGAGCGACCCATCTTTTTATTTGTCGGCTAAGATAACTATCCTTCCTACCAAGGTCACCGAGCCCAACATCATCTGGATCAATCGCATGCAAAGAACATAGTATTTCCACAACGTCTCTGCTTATTGATTGTTTGTCGTCTACAGAGAGAGAGGACGAAATAACCGAATCGTTTAAGACATCGCCCTCAACGAAGTCCATCGTATAAAAATCTGCACCATTAATAGAGCCATCTTCGCAAAGCCCAAGCGTTTCAGGAACCGGAACTGCAGTGTTCTTAAGAGATGAGATTATCTTATGTTCTCTAACCATATCATGCGCAGAATTGAGAATTTCTCCTAACGGAGGACGTCGCAGGACTAGAGACCGACCAGTACTGTCCTCGCAATGAAAGGTAAGATTGGAATGGCCTCCTGCTATCAACGAAAAAGACAGTGGCATTGAAAGTTCCGGGATTTCCTTTTTTAGCCAATGGGAAACTAGCTCATGGTCGATGCCTTCAATCAATAATCTCTCCTCATAGCTTGACCCCAAAAGGTTACCAAGATTGTGATAAATTATCAGTTTTAAGGGTGCTTGATTATATGAAATCAGTTATATGCCATGAAATAAGCGATGACATCTCTTCTGTCAGTTTTGAAGAAATCAATTTGGAACGACCTGTAAGCACAGAGGTGCAAGTTAAAATTATGGCCTGCGCCGTTAATTTCCCTGACATCCTTATGATTCAGGGCAAGTATCAGTTCAAACCTCCACTCCCCTTTTCTCCAGGAGGTGAGTTTGCAGGAGAGGTAATAAATGTAGGTGAGGAAGTTACTCAATTCTCAGTTGGAGAGCGGGTCGTCGGAGGAGCTAGGTACGGGGGATTTAGCGAGGCTATTAATATCGAAGAAAATTCTTTGAGACGTCTTCCAGAAAACATTAGTTTCGAGAAGGCGGCCTCTTACAGCACAGCTTATTTAACTGCCCTAGTCGCTCTTAAGGTCCGAGGAAATCTCAAACCAGATGAAACTTTATTGGTGCACGGGGCGACCGGTGGAGTGGGAATGGCTGCAGTTGACTTAGGGAAGCACATGGGAGCAAGAGTAATAGCAACCGGCGGAACGGACCAGAAGCTCAAGATAGTTAAAGAGCGTGGTGCAGACCATGTAATCAACTACAGCATGCCCAATGAATCTTTAGGCGGGTTTAAAGAACGAGTGAAGGAATTAACAGATGGGAAAGGAGCCGATGTAATATTCGATCCTGTCGGGGGAACCGTTTTTGATGAGAGCATGAGATGCATTAATTGGAATGGGAGAATATTAACTATCGGATTTACTTCAGGGGTCTGGCCGCAAGCGCCAGTAAACCATATTTTGATAAAACAAATAAGCGTGATCGGAGTGCGAGCTGGAGAAATTGGGCGCCGAGACCCTGAGCTAGGCAGACAAACTCGCGAAGAGATATTTGAACTTTTAACCTCTGGAGCTATAGATCCTCATGTCTGCGCCGCATTTCCCCTAGAGAATTCGATCGATGCGATGAGAATGCTGGAAGAAAGAAAAGTTGTTGGAAAAGTAGTCGTTACGGCAAACGGTTACTCTCCCAGAAAAGAAAGTTAAAAAACCACTCCTTCGAAGTATAACTGATCAATCTCATCGGCAGAAAAGCCAAGCTCCTCTAAGACGGAGCGAGTGTGTTGACCTTTGTATGGTGGGTCTGAAACAGGCCGAGTCATTTCGCCAGAAACTTTGATGGGATTAGCCACAGTCCATCTAAAATTTGGATCTTCTGATTCCGTAGACGTGATTATCCCATTCTCGATAAGGTGTGCATCTTGGACAACTGAAGTGAGATCCTCCACTACTCCATGTGTTAAATCATATTCGTCCAAACAAAGACAGATATCCTTTAAAAGCATTGATTTTATCTTTCTTGAAAACATCTCCTTTGCCAAGCTCTTGTTTTTAAATAAATTTTTTAGCTCAGAGAATCTATCGTCTTCAAGCCAGTCCTCTTGTCCCATCGCTTTTGCTAACCTAGGCCACTCCCTTTCAGGATCGGTCAGTACTAGGGTTATGTAGCGACCATCTCTAGTCTCGTAAACATCTGCGAAGGGACTTCTTGTTTTTTTTTGTAAGAAAGATCCCAGATCAAACCCAGAAATAGCACCCTGAAGCCCCATCCCGTTAGCCCAGCAGCCATTTGCAACAAGAGAAGTTTCGACAAAGGATCCTTTCCCCGTTTGCTCACGTTTCAGCATGGCCATTAGAATTGCGGCAAAAAGGGCCATGGCCGTTGAATGATCTCCAACTCCTCCGGCAGGGAAAGCCGGAGGATTATTCATCTGCCTTGTCAGCTCCATAATACCTGTCTGGGCAAACCAAGCGGTCGTATCGAAACCTTTTTTATTGGAGTCGGGTCCTAGATTTCCATATCCAGTTACTTGAGCCAGAATTAGACGAGAATTGAATTCGTGAAGCGTCTCAAAATCCAAATCATAATCTGTCAATTGATCGGATCTGAAGTTTGTTACTAAAATGTCGGCCTCTTCTAACAGACGAAATAAAACCTTTTTCCCTTGCTTTGAACGAATATCGAGGGATAGCCCTCTTTTGTTACGACTTGTAAGTTGCCAGTTGTAATCTGACTTCCAGTTACCATGAAGTCGCCGATAACCGTCTCCGCTAGGGGGCTCTATCTTGATTACTTCTGCACCAAAATCTCCCAATAGGGTTGCAGCACCGGGCGCTGCTAAAAAGCTCGCTAAATCAACGACTTTTAATCCATCAAAAAGGTATTTCACAGGCAAATCTCCCAGTTGATTGCAACAAAACCTCAGAACGCATATCTTAACCAAAATTCTCAAATAAGCGCCAAAGTAAATGTATAAAATCTACAAGGAAGTGTGGGAAGAACTTACCGAAAAAGACGGCCCTTTTTCTGTTAAGGAAATTGAGGTGAGAGGGTCACCTATGCGTGTCTATGACAAAGCGCCTAGCAACCTTCAAGACATATGGCAGCCAACAAAGAAGTTTGCTGCCTCAGAATATCTTGTCTTTGAAGATCAGCGCTGGACCTACGATCAAGCTCACCAAGAAGTGGCCTCTGTTGCTAGTTGGCTTAGAAATCAAGGCATCTCCAAAGGAGATAGGGTAGCCATCGCCATGAGAAACTATCCTGAGTGGATTCTCATCTACTGGGCCTGTGTCTCTACTGGAATCGTTGTAGTAGGGATGAATGCTTGGTGGGTCGCAGATGAAATGGAATATGGGCTCTCAGACTCGAAGCCGAAAGTGCTTTTTGCAGATAGCGAGCGTCTTCAGCGATTTTTCGATATTAACTCCGACTTTGCAGGAATGAAAGTTGTAGGAGTCAGAACAGAAAAAGGACAGCCCAGCGTTATAGACTATCAAGAAGTGAAGGAAAGTTCGGCTGCTTCGCCGGAAGTTGATATTGAACCAGATCATGATGCATGCATTTTTTATACGTCGGGCACAACCGGTTATCCCAAGGGAGCTCAACTGACTCACCGGGGATGCGTACACAATATTATGAACCTCGCCTTTGCGGGACAACTCAGTTTGTCAGCTACGTGCCGCATTCAGATGGTTCCCGAACCCGACCCAAAAGACACTCCCATTCCAAGCGCTCTAGTGACCACCCCGATGTTTCACGTAACCGCAAACAATTGTGTTGCCCACATGACTACGATTGCAGGAGGGAAATTAGTTCATATGTATCGCTGGGATGCGAATGAAGCACTCAAGCTGATAGAGCGAGAAAAGATAACCTCGATGTCAGGGGTGCCGGTTATGTCTCGAGAATTGCTCAGTCATCCAGAATTTAATAAGTACGACACCTCTTCGCTGTTAAATCTAGGTGGAGGTGGAGCGCAGTTGCAGCCCGATCTTGTGGAAAAAATTGATTCTTCGGGAGAGGCTCGCCCAAGCACGGGTTATGGGATGACTGAAACCTGCGGCATCATTACGTCCATTGCTGGAATATTTTTTTTAGACAAACCAGAAAGCTGTGGTCCTGCCATGCCTGTTTTTGAAACAAAAATTGTGAATGCCGATGGTACGGAACAGCCAAACGGCCATGACGGAGAACTATGGGTCAGGGGCGCGCCAGTGATTAAGGGATATATCAATCGACCCGACGCGACGAGAGAAGCTATTAACGATGGATGGCTCCACACTGGGGATGTAGCCAGATGCGACGAGGAAGGATTTATATTTATAGTCGACAGGGTAAAAGACATGGTTCTTCGAGGAGGAGAAAATATCTATTGCTCAGAGGTTGAAACCACCTTGCATAAAATTTCAGAAATTTCAGAGTGTTCGGTTTTTGGTGTTCGAGACGACAGACTTGGGGAAGAGGTCGGTGCGGTAATCTATATAGTGCCAGGGTCAACAAAAACAGTGGCCGAAATTAGGGAGTTCTGCTTCTCACATATGGCCAAACATAAGGTTCCTAAATACATTTGGTTTAGTGAGTCACCGCTTCCCCGGAACGCGAATGGAAAATTCCTAAAACGAGAGCTACGGGAAAAACTGGATCTAAAAAATGCTCTTTGATAGACAAATCGTCGATTTGAAACTTCTAATAAGTTATCCTTGAGGCTTTCATGCGATGCACCGGTATCGTTATTTGATCGCTAGCAAAAAGGACCAAATTAATGCTGAAACACGAGCGTCTCGCTGACTGGCTAGAAGAAATCAGATCTCTTTGTGAGCCTGATTCTCTTGTTATATGTAATGGCAGCACCGAAGAATATAACCAGATGATGAATCTTCTTTTGAAATCCGGGGCAGCCAGAAAACTCAATGAAACAAAAAGACCCAACAGTTATCTAGTTCGTTCTGATCCTGCTGATGTAGCTAGGGTCGAGAGCAGGACTTATATTTGCTCCGAGAGTGAAGGGGAAGCCGGTCCAAATAATAATTGGGAAGACCCCGAAACAATGAAAGCCACTCTTCATGGATTGTTTAAAGGTTGCATGCGAGGAAGGGTAATGTATGTAATACCCTTCTCGATGGGACCGGTTGGTTCTCCAATAGCCCACATCGGCGTAGAAATTACGGACTCGCCTTACGTAGTGGCAAGTATGCACATTATGACTAGAGTAGGAGAAAAAGTTCTTGAAAATCTTGGCCGAGATGGAGAATTTGTTCCTTGCGTTCACTCAGTTGGCATTCCGCTCGAGAGTGAAGACGAAGACTCAATCTGGCCATGCAATCCAGAAAACCTTTATGTAGCTCACTTTCCTGAAACGAAAGAAATCTGGTCCTTTGGATCGGGCTATGGAGGTAATGCGCTCTTGGGGAAAAAATGCTTTGCATTGAGAATAGCTTCCGCTATGGCAAAGGAGCAAGGCTGGCTTGCCGAACATATGCTAATACTCAAGCTTACCAACCCAGAGGGAACTTCCAGATATATCGCGGGAGCCTTCCCAAGCGCTTGCGGCAAGACAAATTTAGCAATGCTTATTCCAACTATCCCAGATTGGAAGGTGGAGACGGTAGGCGACGATATATGTTGGATGAAATTCAGACCTGATGGGCGACTTTATGCTATCAATCCTGAGGCAGGGTTTTTTGGAGTCGCGCCTGGAACAGGGATGGAGTCAAATCCGAATGCGATGCGAAGTCTAGAAAAAGACTGTATTTTCACCAATGTCGCAGAAACCGATGATGGTGATGTCTGGTGGGAAGGGATGGGACCAGCACCTGCTCATCTGATCGATTGGAAAGGGAATGATTGGACTCCAAAGTCTAATGAGCCTGCTGCTCATCCTAATGCACGGTTCACGGTCTCAGCAGCTCAATGTCCTGCGATTGCAGAGGAGTGGGAAGAACTTTCTGGGGTGCCTATTAGTGCGATTCTCTTTGGAGGCAGACGAGCAACGGTTGTACCTCTAGTGAATGAAGCTCGAGACTGGGTCCAAGGAACTTTTTTTGGATCGATAGTTTCCTCCGAAAAAACTGCGGCTGCCGACGGCAAAATAGGAGAGCTTCGCAGGGATCCAATGGCCATGCTTCCTTTCTGTGGCTACAACATGGCTGACTACTGGTCACATTGGATTAATATGGGGAAAAAGAACAAGGATTTCCTTCCGAAAATCTTCTACGTCAACTGGTTTAGAAAAGATGGAGAAGGGAATTTTGTCTGGCCGGGGTTTGGAGAAAACTCAAGGGTTCTAAAATGGATCTTCGATAGAATTGAAGGAAAGGCAAGCGCTATAGAAACTCCCATAGGTAATTTGCCAAGCCCTAACAGCATTGACCTCGAGGGTTTGAATCTTTCAGAAAGAGACTTGGATAACCTGCTCAAGGTAGAAATTGATGGTTGGCTAGAGGAAATACCGTTAATTCGTGATTACTATAGCTCTTATGGAAATAAAGTACCGAAAGAACTGGAGAATGAATTGAACGTGCTCACAGAAAAACTAAGGCGAGCAAAAAAAGTAGCGTAGGAGAACGCATGAGTATTCTTGACAGATACAGTCTTGAGGGAAGAGTGGCTGTGGTCACTGGCGCTGGAAGAGGCATTGGACAGGGAATCGCAGAAGATTTCGCAAAAGCCGGGGCGAAAGTAATTCTTGCCGCTCGGAGAACAGAAGAAATTAAAGGAGTGGAGCAGAGAATTAGAGAAGCAGGAGGAACTGCTATAGCTATAACTGCCGATGTAACAAAAAGTAGTGACCTTGATAAATTAGGGAGCACTGCGATCAATGAATTTGGGAAATTAACCGATTGGATCAACAATGCCGGAGGCTCTCCTCTTCGTATGCCAGCAAAAGAGCTTCCCAGAGAAGAATGGCATAAAACCATAGCGCTTAACCTTACATCTATATACGAGGGGTGCCTTGCTGCGGAACGTTATATGGAAAAAGGGTCTATTATCAATATAACTTCAGGAGCAGGAACTGGTCCAGTTCCTGGGAGTGCGCATTATGGAGCGGCCAAAGCTGGAACAAACTCTTTGACATGGACCTTTGCCGCAGAATTCGCGCCAAATATTCGAGTTAACGCAGTAGCGCCCGGAGCAATCCCAACAGAGGTAATGTTAAAAGCAATCGGGAAAGACGAAACACAGTTAGATAGCATTCTAGAGGAATGGAATATTCCCCTGGGCAGACTGGGAACTCCAGAGGATATTTCATCCGCTTGCATATACCTCAGTTCAGATGCCGCCTCTTGGATTAGCGGCGAAATCCTTCGAGTAGGAGGAGGAGCGAAGCCTCGCTAAAACCTAGCTTGGTGAGGTATAAGTAAATTCTTTAGCCATCTTAATAGCCTGATCCATGGGTTTAAAACTCAAAAATAAACACACGATAGCAATTGCATAATTCACCGCTGCAAGCGAAGACAAAGACAGATTAATCGCGTCTTCTCGGCCAAAGACGTAATCATTCATCAACCCAATTATCAGAGGAGCAAACAAATAGGATAAAAAACTTACACAGATCAAATAGACCGCAATCATCTGACCGCGCAATCGGTTAGGAGAAATAGCCTGAAGAGCAGCATTCGACAAACCTGGTGGCACGCCCATAAAAAATGTTATCGGCACCACAATCGCGAGCGCTAGATGCGCGTTGTCTAATAGAGGCATCAAAATCGCCAAAGGTGCTAGACCAACAGTTCCCCAAAAACAGACTCTCATCGGTGCATTTGGACTCCCTTTTGCTACCAAGTACCCTGCAAAATATCCAGCTAAGACACTTCCAGCAGTACCAAAAAACAAGGCTATAAAACCGTATGAAAGACCTATTTCGGTCCTTGTCCATCCATGAGTTCTGACAAAAAACTCTACGATCCAAGTGAGAAACGCGAAGCCTTGAATAGATAAACAGAGGTAAGCGACAAAGAGAAAAGAGAGAAACTTTTTTCTTGATAGACAAAACTCCCATAGTTCTTTGTAAGAAAAACCCTCATCTTTTTCCGCGCTCACGCCAACTCTTTGCGGTTCTTTAATAGTAAACATCACTGCGGCTAATAGGATTCCAGGAAGTCCAACCGTCACAAGCACAGTTTGCCAGGAAAACATTTCTCCAAAAAATGGCAAAATCACTTTGGGCTGCGCTTCCAGGTAATCGATTAAAGGTCCACCTACTATGTTAGCTAAGCCCGTTCCAATAAAGGGAGCAGACGCAACAATCCCATAAGCGAAGGGCAAACGATGCTCATCGAAATAATCGGCCAACATTGAGGTTGAAGCAGGACCCAAAGACGCTTCACCGATCCCAACCCCCATTCGTGCTGTGAACAACTGCCAAAAAGAATTTGCCATACCTGCCAAAGCCGTCATCAGGCTCCAACTAAAGATTCCAGCGGCAATAACATTTCGTCTACTATACCGGTCGGCTATCCTAGCCAGGGGCAATGTCGTTAAAGAGTATACGGTCGAGAATGCTAGTCCAATAATTAAAGAAATTTCTGTATCAGACAGCCCCCCCAAATCTCGTTTTATGGGTCCTATCATCACATTCAATATTTGTCGATCTATGAAAGATAAAGTGGCCGCAATAGTCAGCAAAAAAACCACATACCAGAGGGTCCAATTCGAATAGGACTTCACAATGTGATAAACCAAATGGGGGCTACTCTCTCTCGAAAGGGAATTATCAAGTTTGCTTTACCGTTTTTTCTGTTAGCGTTTGACTATCAGTATAGCTGATTATGGTCCCACATCGACGATTTCCATGGTAATCTCTCGCTAGAAAATATAGAAGAGATAGCATGTCAGAAGAAATACAAAAAATTGCAACGTGTCCGATACACCAAATCAATCCTATGCACCCAGAGGTTCTTAAATCGCCCTGGTTAATGAACGAGCGGCTAAGAAAAGAAGCCCCGGTTTTCCAGGACCCAAACTCGGGGATATTTTTCGTATCAAGATACGAAGACGTCGTGGAGATGGCAAAAGATTATGAGACTTTTTCTAGCAGGATGCTGTCCTCTAGCAGACCACTTTACTCATCGGAGGACGAAGAACTACTGGCGATAATGCGAGAAGGTTATGAGAACGTCCCGACCATGCTCACTGAAGATCCTCCGCTTCAGCTCAGGTACAGAAAATTTGTAAATAGCGCGTTTTCTCCAAAAAGTTTAAATGCTTTGGAGCCCTTCATAGAGGCAGTTTCGAATGAACTAATCGATAATTTCATTGAAAGAGGTTCTTGCGAATTTTTAGACGAATTCGGAATACCCCTTCCTATTAGGGTTATTTCATCTCAGCTTGGCGCGCCGGAGGAGGATATCCCGCTTTTCAGGAAATGGACCGAAGCATTTGTTGGAAACTTAAGTGGGCAGTTAGACAGAGAGGGACTTCTGAACGCTGCGCGAGACGTCATTGAATTCCAAAAATACTTCGTAGAAAGAATGGACGAGCGACGGGAAAAACCTGAAGAGGATATTCTCTCGAAAATAGTTAACGCGAGCATTGACGGCGAAAAACCTCTCGAAAATTCTGAATCCCTATCGATGTTGAGCCAAATCTTGGTTGCCGGAAACGAAACAACCGCTGCATCAATGACTGAGGGAATATGGCTTTTAACCAAGAATCCAGAACAGTACGAATTAATAAAGAAGGACCCTTCTCCAGAAATTATT
The DNA here is from genome assembly GCA_902567095.1 of uncultured OM182 clade bacterium. Classification (GTDB taxonomy): domain Bacteria; phylum Pseudomonadota; class Gammaproteobacteria; order Pseudomonadales; family Azotimanducaceae; genus UBA9659. Next base: position 18,793 of record CACFLG010000009.1, on the reverse strand, counting down.
TCCAATTTTGTTGAAGAAGTGCTGAGATACTCTAGCCCGTCATCGAATATGTTTCGTCGAGCAACTAAAGATGTCGAGATGCATGGTATAAAAATCCCGAAAGACAGCATTCTTTTTGCTAGGTTTGCATCGGCGAATCAGGACGGCGAAAAATTCCCCGATCCCTATAAATTCGACATCACCAGAGAGAATCTAAAGGACCAGGTTGCGTTTGGAAAAGGTGTTCATCATTGTCTAGGGGCCGCACTGAGCCGCAGGGAAATGAACATAGGATTTAGAGTCATATTCGAGCGTCTTGAAAACTTTAGGCTTTCAGAAGGAGCACCCCCGCCTGAGTTCTCAGCTAATGCGTTACTCCATGGGCTGACAGGCCTTCAAATCGATTTTGATAAAAAAGCCTGAAACCTCAAAAAGGATAGAAGCCTAGCGAGTTTAAAGAGCACTATAGACGCTCAATAATGGTTCCCGTTCCCAGGCCACCACCGCAACACATTGCGATCAAGGCATATTTCCCTCCTCGACGTTCCAACTCATGCAAAGCAGTTGTAATCAACCTCGCTCCTGTACTTCCCGTGGGATGACCAAGCGCAATAGCGCCTCCGTTGACATTAACTTTATCAGGGTCGGCGCCAAGATCTTTTTGCCAAGCAAGCACCACAGAAGCAAAAGCCTCGTTCACCTCAAAAATATCAATATCATCCATTGTCAAACCGGCTCTCTCCAGAACTTTCCTTGTTGCAGGTATAGGACCCTTTAACATCGTGACCGGATCGACTCCAACTAGGGTCGTGGCAACAATTTTTGCACGGGGTTTCAAATCTAAGCTATCACAAGCCTTTCGAGATGCCATAATGACTGCCGCGGCGCCATCTGAGACCTGAGAGCTTGATCCAGCGGTATGTATGTCTTGTCCCGGAACAGGATCAAGACTAGCCAAGGAATCGAGCGAGGTCTCTCTCAACCCCTCATCGCGATCAACAGTCCGCCTCTCTCCAGTGGGCCCAAATTTTTCGTTTAAGATGGGCGCCTCTATTTTTACAATTTCTCGATCAAACCTTTTCTCCTTCCAAGCCTCGATGGCCTTGTTCTGGCTGTCTAACCCAAATTTATCCGTGTCTTCTCGAGTTATTTGATATTCTTCAGCGATCATCGCCGCGCCCATAAATTGACTGGTAGGTTGATACAAATTGCCGTAGTCCTCGCCCATTGGGTTGCCATCTTTCATAGCTGAACCTAAAGGAACCCTAGACATCATCTCTACGCCACAGCTCATCACAATATCCTCTATACCTGAAGCAACCATCGTCGCTGCCATAGAGGTCGCCTGTTGACTCGATCCGCATTGGGCATCTACGGTAGTAGAGGGGACTTCGAGAGGCAATCCTTGAGAAAGCCACGCGATTCTTGCAATGTTAAAAGTTTGCTCTCCCACTTGGGAAACGCATCCGCCGATGACTTGATCAATATTTTCAGGTGCAACTTTAGCTCGATTAAGCGCAGCCTTCTGCACCAACCCCAGCAGATCCGCTGGTTTTAAACCCGCTAAACCCTTTCCACGTTTACCAATTGCGCTTCGACATGCCTCAACAATATATACATCACTCATACAACACGTTCTCCAGAACAGACTTCGATTTCAAAGAGCATAAGGGTGCGCAAGTAAATACGCAACTATTTGAAATTTTTGATCGCTATACTTTTTCTAATGGAACCCCGCTCAAACAATAGGTACCATCTAACCCAAATTTTTAAAAAAGTGGTTATAGATTGGATAAGACAGCTATAATTCTTGGCGTAGGACCAGCCGAAGGATTGGGCGCAAATTTATCTATGCATGCGGCAAGGGCTGGGCTTCACGTATTCATTTCTGGGAGAACTGAGTCCGCCATAGAAAAAATAGCTTCAAAGATAATTAACGAGGGGGGCAAGGCAACTGCCTTTTGCGCCGACGCAACTAATCCTGAGGAGGTCAGCTCGCTGGTCGATAGAACGGAACAAACTGGTCCCATAGACCTTGCTGTCTACAATGCTGGAAACGCTTTCCCCGGAGATTTCATTACTATGTCTCCTACATATTTCGAAGAAGCATGGAAAGTTTGCACGTTTGGAGGATTTCTTTTTTCCCAGAATGTAATGAAGAAAATGTTAACCCGAGAGTCCGGAACGTTGCTTTTCACGGGTGCAAGTGCCTCTGTTAGGGGTAAGCCAAACTTCTCAGCTTTTACTGCAGCTAAAGCGGGGCTTAGGACATTATCACAAAGTCTAGCAAGGGAGTTTCAGCCAAAGGGCATTCACGTGGGACACGTTATAATTGATGGCGGGATCATGGGCGAGAAAATTAAGTCGAATTACCCAGATTATGTCGCTTCGACCGGTATTAATGGCTTAATTGGACTTGATGGTATATCCGAGACGTTTATGTACCTATATTCTCAGCCCAAAAATGCGTGGACACACGAAATAGACATAAGAACTTTTAAAGAAAACTTTTGATTACTATTTGGGTTGACGCAGACGCTTGCCCGAAGGGTGCCAGAGAGATCCTTTGCCGGGCAAGCATCAGAACAAAAATTCAAACAAATTTTGTTGCGAACTCAGTTATTCCTCTTCCTAAAGTAAAACAAATTAACTTTGTTCAAGTCCCGAGAGGATTCGATGTCGCTGACGACGAGATCTTAAACCGAGCTAGCCCGAAGGACATCGTGATCACCTCAGACATTCCCTTAGCAGCCGATCTAATAGATAAAGGAGTCGCTGTGATAAGCCCGCGTGGTGAGAACTTCACCAAAGACACAATAAAACAGAAACTGGTGCTGAGAGATTTCATGGAAACTATGCGGTCTTCAGGTGAGCACAGTGGCAAATCAAAACCGCTAGCTAAAACAGACCTCCAGAAATTTGCTAACGCTTTAGACCGATATATCACCAAACACCAAAAAATCTAATCAAGCAACTCGCGTATCTCTAAAAATAAAACAATCGTATCCTAATAGTATACATAAGTTCTAAAGTATATTTCATCTTAAGAAAAAAAGTGATGAATTAAAGTAAGTAATCACTTGCTATCTTTAAAAGGTCCTTTTTTCTCAACGAAATCAATTTCTTGATCTACATGTTGCCTTTCTTGATCGAGGTAACTGGAAACCGCTTCAGAAAAAGAATCATTAGCAATCCAGTGAGCGCTATAAGTATGGATCGGCATATAACCTCGCGCTAACTTGTGCGCGCCCTGCGCACCCGCCTCTACTCGCTTAAGATTGTTCTCAATTGCAAAGTCTATAGCTTGGTAGTAGCAAACCTCAAAATGAAGGTAAGGATAATCCTCGGAACACCCCCAGTTGCGTCCATAGAGGCAATCGGATCCAATGAAGTTAATCGCCCCTGCTATGTACCTGCCGCCCTTCTTGCACATTATCAGTAAAATATGCTCTGGCATGGTTTCACCAACTATCGAGAAAAACTCCCTTGTTAGGTATGCAGAACCCCATTTTCTATTTGCCGTATCGAGATAGAATTTATAAAAAGCGTCCCAATGACTCTCAAGGATTTCTTTGCCAGTTATACGCTCAATGACTACGCCAGAGTCTATGGCCCCTTTACGCTCTCTTTTTATGTTTTTTCGTTTCTTTGAAGCTAAACTATCTAAGAATTCACTGAACGAGCGATAGTCTCGGTTTTCCCAGTGAAATTGGCTATGCGTTCGCTTGAGAAAACCTAATTTAGATAAGCCCTGCCACTGTTCTTTTTCTAAAAAAGTCAGGTGAACGGATGAAGCTTTTAGTCTGTCTGCCAGAGTTAATAGCCCTTGGGCCAGTTCTGTTTCTAAACCCTTCGAATCAACTCGATCACTAACCAACAATCTTCTGCCAGTTACCGGCGTAAAAGGGATGCTAATTTGCAACTTGGGATAATAACGACCTCCCGCCCTCTCAAACGCGTCTGCCCACGCATAATCAAAAACGTATTCACCTTGAGAATGACTCTTTAGATAACTCGGAACAATTCCCAACAATTCTCCACAAGAGCTCTCTAAACCTAAATGACATGGTGACCAACCAGATTCCGAGCAAGCAGACTTGCTTTCTTCGAGCGCTCGAAGAAAGCTATATGAAGTGAACGGGTCAAACGTTGACCCTTTGGGTGCAGCGCATTTATCCCAGCAGCTCTGGCCTATTTCCCTTATGTCAGGAAAGACCTTAATCACATAATCTGAATTTGAAATTTTTTTTCTCAGAATGCATTACTAAAGCATTTCTCCAGCAACTAGCTCCAACGCTTCTTGCTGACCCGCGCCAATTAACATGCTACCAATTTTTCCAGAGGCACTGGCTTCCTTCCAAACCTGCAGACGCTCTTTGATTCGCTCAACTGGACCTACCAGATGGCACGCATCAACCAGTTCGTCTGGAACCGCCGCCATGGCCTCATCTTTCTTTCCAGACAAGAAAAGATCCTGAATCTTTATCGCGGCGTCTTCGTATCCCAATGCTTTAGCATAGTCATTATAGAAATTTTTGTTTCGAGCTCCCATACCGCCAATGTAAAGAGCCATGTTTCCTTTTATTGGCATTCTGCAATGTTCAAGATTATCTCCAATCATGACAGTGACAAAAGGGGCAACATCGTATTCAACGAATGACCTGCCAGATTTGCTGAGCCCACTCTGAATAGAGTCAACCAAGACATCGGTTTTTTCTGGAGGCATCCATATAGGGAACACTCCGTCTGCTACCTCGCCTGAGGTCTCTAAGCCTTTTGGTGTAATTGCAGCAGTATAGATCTTTATTGAGGTATCAGCTGCCAACATGCTTTTTAAAGGCTTGCCAAGTCCAGTCCCGTCTTCGCCCTGGTAAGGCATACTATAATGAAATCCCTGATGCTCTACCGGTTCTTCTCTAGCGAATATCTTTCGCATGATGTCAATGTATTCTTTTGTTCTAGTCATAGGTCTGCCGTATGCTACTCCGTGCCAACCCTCCACGACTTGAGGGCCAGAGGCACCTAGACCGACTATAAATCGTCCATTTGAGAGCTGATTGAGGGTCATCGCAGTGCTGGCGGCGCAAGCTGGACTGCGTCCAGGCATTTGCATTATGGCTGTTCCAACCTTGATCTTTTCGGTGTGAGCGAGAATCCAGGCTGCCGGAGTTACAGCATCTGATCCGTAAGCTTCTGCAGTCCAAACAGAGTCATAACCCATACTCTCTGCTGCCTTTATTCTATTGATATCTATCGCGATATTTTTCCCACCTAGACCATTTAAAATTCCTAGCTTCATGTCTTATTCCTTGTGTAATTAATCTCTATCTTCTTTTTTAAGCGCTCAAGTTCCTTAATAATTCTTTTGCGTGTTCGTCATTACGCGCGGGCAAAGATCCCATAGTTCGGTCAACTAGACCAGAGTATCGATTTTTGAACTTATCCACCACCTGATCCAGTTCTCCCACTATGGCAAATTCGTTTAGAATCTCATCAGTGATGAGAGATCCCATTTCATCCCAATTCCCCATCTTTGATAATTTATTCAATTCAGGCTGCAAATCTCCCCAACCATGAGAACCAAGAACCGGTGCGTAGGCAGGAGTAGACCCGTAAAATGCGATCTGCTTGCACACCGCCTTTTTTGTAGCATTGAACTCTTCCTCATTTTTGCCAGTCACAATGAAGCCCGGGTACGATATCTGGAAGTCCGATCTAGACCGACCCGCCTTTTCAAGGCCCTTTTCAACAGCAGGAAGCGTCACTTCCTGTAAATATTTTTTCGTCGTAAAAGAATGAATAATAACTCCGTCCGCTACCTCGCCTGCGACCTCAGTCATCAAAGGACCGACCGCCGCCAGCATTACCCGTGGGGCGCCATATTCGCTATCCAAAGGCGTGAACATTGGTGTCATAAGCGAGTGGTCGTAGAAATCACCTTTAAAGGAAAGCTGTGAGCCATTATGCCAGCAGTCCCAGATAGCCCGCATCGCAGAAATGAATTCCCGCATCCTGGCGGCTGGCTTTGACCAAGGCATGCTAAATCGTTTCGTCACATGAGGTCTAATTTGAGAGCCTAAGCCCAAAACAAAACGTCCTTTCGAGAAGCTATTAAGGTCATGTCCGATGTTAGCTAAATTCATCGGCGTTCGAGCAAAAGCGACGGCAATAGATGTAACCAATTGAATTTTCTCTGTGTGCTCTGCTGCAAGCAGAAGGGGAAAGAATGGATCGTGCGATGTTTCAGCCGTAACTGCGCCATGATAGCCAAGTGCCTCGAGTCTCTTGGCATGGGCGGGGACACCTGCGAGATTATCAGTTGATATACCACCATCTACTATCATATTTTTACCTCTTTTAAGTCAATTTATTCAAATACTAAATTTGTTGCCAGAAAAGGCCTGAAAGGTTCGCTGTGAATCTTTGGGGGAAACACAAGAGATAATGTGAGTAGTGATACCCATTTCCGCATACTCTCTTATGCGATCATGACACTGCTCCTCAGAACCTAAAATAGCTATGTCTTCAACAAGCTTATCACTCAAGGCGCTAGTAGTTTTATCCCTATCTTTGGATGCCCAACCATCTCTTATTGACTCGGCCACGTCTTCGTAGCCACACCATGCCAAAAATTTATTGTAAACTGGGGTAGCGTAATAAGGAGCAAAGCCCGCACGTATTAAATTCCTTGAATTCTCTTTATCGTCAGTAACTACAACTTGATGTCTGCAGACAACCTCAACATCCTCAAGTCTCTTTCCAGCCCTTTCTGCTCCAATTCTGATATGTTCCATCATTTTCGGTAGCGCTTCTTTCGGGAATAAATTAAGGATTACACCATCGGAGAACTCTGCCGCTGCCTCTAGCATGCCTGGTCGCAAGGCAGCCATATAAACTGGTTGCACCCCATCTTCTACAGGAATCTGTTTGTAACCACGGCTTTTTACTGTCTCACCAGAGTAATCTGTCTTCTCGCCTCTAAGAATCGACTTAACTAACTGTGTTGTTTCCTTGACCCGAGTTAATGGTTTTTCGAACTTTTGACCGTTCCAGTTTTCCATCATAGTTTGACTAGACGAGCCAAGACCGAGAATAAAGCGCCCCTCTGACAACTCCCACAAAACGCGAGTCGTAGACGCAAGAACCACCGGTGTACGGGTATAGACGGGGATGATAGCCGTACCAATTCTAACCCTCTCAGTGTTAATCGCCACCGCGGCAGCCGTCGTTAAGGCATCAACCCCACCCGAATCAGCGAACCAAAGGTCATCATAACCCTCTGACTCAGCGCGCCTAGCCATCTCAATCGTTGCGTTCACTCCTCGCGGATCTGGCAAAGTCAACGCTACCCTCTGACGTATACTCATTTAATCTCCCTCTCTAAACAATATCGGCGCTTGTTATTTTTTCCTCTCCTCCAAGATTATCAATACCTGGGCGGACTAGTTTTGGCTTTTTGCGGCTTGATTTTCTCTCATATTTTTCTGCGCTAGCATAGACAGGCTCAGCTAGATCGCCAGCCCCAAGGGATTTCTGACGCTGAAGTTCTGAAACATGTCCATATGAAGTGGTTCGTTGCCTTGGCTGCCTACCTACACTTTTGATCAACTTTTCCATCTCGTCTGGGGTAGTCTCTTGTCCGTGGGAAGCACCTGCCGCTCGTGTAATGGTCTCATTCATTAAAGTACCCCCGATATCGTTTACACCAGCTCTCAAACAGGCTTTTATGCCCTCATGCCCCAGCTTAGTCCAAGACGCCTGAATATTCTTGAAATGGGGAGACAAAACTAAACGTGACACCGCGTGAATTAGCACGGCCTCTCGAAATGTAGGGCCCTTCCTGGCTTTACCTTTGAGATAAAGAGGGGATTCCATGTGAATAAAAGGCAAAATTACAAATTCAGTAAAACCTCCCGTTTTCATCTGGAGATTTTTTACGCGCAGCAAATGTTTCGCCACGTGACGGTAGCGCTCAAGATGCCCGTACATTATCGTAGCAGTGGTGTTGAAACCTTCGTTGTGCGCTGCCTCCATTACCTCGAGCCACTGCGAAGTATTGATCTTGTCTGGACAAAGATCCTTCCTAACCTCATCATCAAGAATCTCAGCGGCGGTGCCTGGAAGTGTTCCCAGCCCCGCTTCTTTAAGCTCTCTTAAAAAGTCTGGTATTGGCAGTCCCAGAGTTTTTGCTCCTTGCCAAACCTCAAGCGGTGAAAAAGCATGGATATGCATCTCAGGAACCACCTGTTTAATAGAACGGCATATGTCTATATAGGTATTGCCGTCATATTCTGGGTGAATTCCACCTTGGAGGCACACCTCACTGGCACCTCTGTCCCAAGCCTCCTTTGTTCGTCTCATAATCTCTTCATGGGAAAGATCGTAGGGCCGACCTCTTAAATTTTCGCTCATTTTGCCCTTTGAAAAAGCGCAAAATTGGCATTTGAAATAGCAGATATTTGTGTAATTAATGTTTCGGTTTACGCAGTAGGTAACTTCATCACCTGCTACTACTTTTCTATATTTGTCCGCGGCCTGACAAACTGCAGTAAAATCCGGGCCTCTTGCCTGCATCATTCTCTCGATTTCAGCTTCAGATAGAGCTCCTCTTTCGCTGATTGCTTTTTCAAGGATATAAGTTATGTCACTTGACACACGATCTCTTGGAATAGCCGAAACCAGACCTACATCAAACTGAGGAGGAGGAATTAAGTCGCCCGCACTCCATGTCTCTGAACGGGCGAAACCAGAGCCGTCAATTGCCTGCAAAACTAACGGGCGAATAGATGGATCTACCCATTTGTCGAGGTCATTAGCGTGGCTGGGATATAGCGCAAGCCTTTCTAGCAGAAGCTTCCCTGCACCCCTTGTTCTGTCAGCCAAATCAACCAAATGAGGCCATGGAGCCTCTGGGTTTACAAAATCTGGGGTAACCGGAGAGACACCTCCCCAATCGTTAATCCCTGCTCCAACTATTTTTTCAAAAACACCGGGGCTTAGATTTGGCGGGGCCTGGATATTCATCTCAGCACCGAACGCGATTCTTGCCAAGGCAATCGTCCATAGCAGTTCGTTCAAATCAGGCTCGGGGGCTTTGGCCATGAGTGTTTCTGGCTTCGCTCTAAAATTCTGGACAATGATCTCTTGAATATGCCCAAATTCTTCACTCAGCCTTCGGAGAGTTAGGATTGATTTCACTCGTTCTTCTCTTGTTTCCCCAATCCCAATTAAAATGCCTGAAGTGAAAGGCACCTTAGCCCTGCCGGCGTTTTCTAGAGTTTCGATTCGCCGGGCTGGAATCTTGTCGGGGGATCCGTAATGTGGCATAGCTTTTTCAGTTAACCTATCTGAATCACTCTCCAGCATAATTCCCATAGAAACTGAAACAGAACGGAGTTCTTTTACCTCCGATTCACTCATCAGCCCAGGGTTGAGGTGAGGGAATAACCCTGTTTCATCCAGAACGAGTTGAGCCATGTCCTTGAGGTACGAGAGAGTTGAATCTTGTTTGAGCTCTTTAAGTCCTTCCCTAGCTGCCTTATAACGCAGCTCTGGCTTATCGCCCAGGGTAAACAAAGCCTCTTTACAACCAGCATCTGCTCCGTCCCTAGCAATTTTAAGAACCTCTTCCGGTTTTAAATAAGGAGCTTTAAGTTTTCGGGGCACCTGTGCAAAGGTGCAGTAATGGCAAACATCTCGACAAAGATGAGTGAGGGGGATAAAAACCTTGCGGGAGTATGAGACCAAATTCTGGTGTCCAGCGTCCCTTATTTGTCTGGCCGCTAGGGACAATATCTCAGTATCGGAAAAAGATCCTAGCGCGAGCATCTCGTCATCGCTCAGCCTTCTCTCTAGAGCTTCCTTCAAAAGGGTATTGTGAATCGTCATCGGTTTGTTATATCCCAGATAGTTTAGTTAAACGCTCTGCTATTCCACTCGACTTCAAGTAACTAAAGGTGCTGCTTGAAACCAAGTTCTGGTTTTCATCTCCAATCGTCTTAGTCAGTGCCATAAGGTCCTCAGGCGTATCTATATCCATACCTAAGCCAGGCAAGGTAAGCGTTTCTGGTTCAATTCCTTTGCTCCTTGCGTTCTTGATGTGCTTTCTATAACTGTCCTCTCCGAATTGGAAGTCTATCGCACTTGGAGGGGATATAGCCATACAGTTCGTACCTCCAAAGTCTTTAGAAGGAACAATTACTAGTCCACTAGCCTTTGACTGGCTGAGGCCCTCGATAACGGCCTCTAACTCTTCAGCGTTTATCAACGGCACGTCTCCTGGCAAAAACAACATGATATCTGCGTAAGCTTCTTCAAGTAACGACGCAGCGTGAGTGACAGATTGGATTAATCCTGATTGTTCGGGTTCCGGCTTTACCGCGGCTCCATAAGAATTGGCTAGGGAGGCCGCCTCTCCATCGTTCGTAACCACCATTATCGACTGGACTTTAGTACACTTGCTAAGTGCACTTAACACGTCCTTCACCATGGCCATAAAAAACTTAGTCCTTTCTTCTCTGCTTAGCACGCTAGAAAGTCGACTCTTTGCGCATGAAAGATCTCCAATTGGAATAACTGCACACACCTTATTCAAAATGACAATGCCTTAGAAACTAAGTTCAAGATATCGGCAGCCAACTTCTTTTTGCGCTCCGAGGAGTTCATTAACGTTTGGGTCACTGAAGTCGACAAATCAAGCATGGCGATATCATTTTCAAGATGTTTGTCTTTTTGATCTAAAACAAAATCGGTCAATAGCCCAGGGTAACGTTCCTGATAGTACTTGGCGACCCCTAAAGCGGACTCAGCGATGCCCAGCTCGCTCATCAATTTAGCTGCGGGTCCTTTCAGAGCTGCACCCCCGATTATGTTTGAGACGGCGACCACAGGGCAGCCTTGCTTTTTTATTGCATCGACAACACCATCAAGCGATAGAATTGGGTCGATAGATAAAAATGGGTTAGACGGGCAGATGATAACTGCTTTCAATCCTTGCTCAATAAAATCAAGAGCGGCAGGGTTTAATATAGCCGATTCGATCCCCTCGAACTTGATGTTCTTGACTTTGGGCTCGCATCTCTCTTTTACAAAGTAATTTTGAAAGCTAAGAGAGCCCAGTTCGCAGTGAATCATAGTCCTGACGGGCTGGTCAGTCATAGGCAAAATTCGATGGGATGCGCCCATTCCATCGGCAAGCAGCATAGTCACCTCCGAAAGGGACAAGCCTTCTTTGAGCTTTGCTGCCCGAAAAATATGAGTTGCTAGATCTCGATCACCAAGCTTAAACCAAGTCTCTCCTCCCAAACGCTCCAGTGCTGACAAAAAATTCCAGGTCTCCCCCTTTTGGCCCCAACCTAACTTGCTGTTGTTAATCCCAGAAAGACTATAAAGCAAAGAATCAATGTCCGGGCAGATAGTAAAGCCTAAGTGCTCAAAATCATCTCCAGTATTCGCTAAAATCGTCAGCTGATCAGGAGGCAACATCTTGGAGAGCCCAAAGGCTAACTTCGATCCTCCGACTCCGCCAGAAAGCGCAAGGACGCGCTCTTTATTTTTTTCTCTCATTGCTAACCTACCTGAACAGGTCGAATTCCTTCGGACGAATCAATGGACCTACGCCTTTCAATCCATCGTCCATAGGCTCCTTGGGGTGGTATCCCCGAACTAACACTACTGGCGTTTTTTCGGTCGTTTGGCCCATTACTATAGAAGCACCTGCAGCGAGCTCATCTGCAGCGCCTACCTGAGTAACCTGCAGCTCACGGCCGTAAATATCTTGTCCGCCGATGTAATCTTCTAGGGCTGTGAAACCAGAAACACCTATAGCCAGGCCTAAGGTGCCAACTCGCCATGGTCTGCCAAGTGAATCATTAATTATGACACCGATTTCTCGTCCCGAAGCTCCTCTAATCTTCTCCCTAATTTTAGCTGCGCTCTCGTCAGAGTTCTCTGGCAACAGTAAACAAATCTCTTCCGGATCAATACCTGGGACATCAATGTTTGATTGATCTATCCCCGCGTTCGCCTGAACAAAACCATTCTTTTGTTCTACAATGAGCACGCCAGGAACAGCCCTTACCACTTCATTGGATTCATTTAAAATTGCTTGTACCTTCCTCGGATCCTTCTGAACTTTTTTTGATAGCTCTATCGCTCTTTCGGAAGGTTCTATAGTCCGCAGATCTAAGTATCTATTCTCCGCTTTCGAAACAACCTTCTGGGCAATGACGATTACATCTCTGTCTTGTAACTGGCGCTTATTATCTCTGATCGCATCAATAATAAATTGCGCTAGGTCATCACCAGGTTCGACCATTGGAAAACCAGCTAAACCGTAAAAAGACAGATCCATTATTTTTTTTCTTCGCCCGTTATAACTATCCCACTCCCGTCAATCCCGTGATGCCTATTTATCGTAATCAAGACCGACGTTAAGGCCTCGGCCGCCGCTGCATTGGCCAGTGGTCCCGCATGCCACCCTTTTAACCCGACTGCCTCAACAAGCTCGATCACCTGATCTCTCGCCGCCCGCTTATTTCCAGTCACTAAAACGTCACAGTGTATTCCGTGATCGCCCTGTAGATGAACTGCTCCGACGTTCTGAAAAGCAGACACAACTTGGACTTCATCACCCAAGTAATTTTGCGCCTGAACGGCGGCTGAACCCGTTTCAGGTAATTGGACGGTTCCCACTTTTGGGGGCATGAGTGGAACAGTAACGTCTATCAATATCTTTCCCGCCAGACCAGCCCTGATAGACTCCAAAGTGGATATCTGGTGAGCAAAAGGTACTGTCAGAACAACCAAATCTGCCGAAGTACAAGCATCAAGATTTTCATGCCCTGTAACATTTAAATCAGGAAACTCCTTTAGAAGTGCTTTTGCTGCAGCTTCACCTTTTTCAAGGGTCCTAGAACCGATAAGGATTTTATATCCAGCGCGTGACCACTGACGAGCTAGACCGCTCCCCAAGTCTCCCGTGCCACCTAAAATTGCTATTGATTCCACTTTTTCAGACATCTTCATTACCTCAAAAAACTGAGGATAGATTATCAACCAATCAACTAAATCAAACAATGGGAAAGGTCAGGAGCAAACTCAGACAAACCATTTGTTCTTATTAGATGGATTTACGATCAAGTTCGTTCAGCACAACGGCAATACATTGAGAACTGTGGAGAATAGTGGGGCCAACCGAAACCGCTGAGATACCTGACTTAAGCAATGACTTTTTGGAATTTCTCGGCATCGGAGTGTGGTCCGTTAACAAGAATAGAGGTTCGGGTTCGAAAGTAACAAGACGAATATCTTGTCCTTTTTTGTCCAGCAGATATGGGGTTTGAGTTTGTATTTTTGAAGAGAAATAAGCCTCAAAGCTTTGTGCAGAAACAAAGACACCTTCGTTTTCTTTTAATTCTTCATTTTTCTTCAATTTCTCCGCCGCACAAAGCGCATCAAAAATTCGATTAAGGATAGCTGTTTCGTGCAAATCTTTAAACGATCCCAACGAAGCACCAGAAAACCTGATAACACGCGAGAAATCTTTGCTGCGCTCAAGCACCAAAGAAACAGCAACATTTTCTCGATGCCCTTTACTCACAAATAGGGCATTTCGAACAATATCTGCTAAATATTCCAAACCATACCCCTTCCCGATTAAGCCTTTAAAATGGGATGGATTGACTGGCGCCGCCCGCGCTCTCACTAAAAATTCAATCAAACCTGAAATCTCACAATTTGGGACGTTCATAAAAAGTTTAGCATGATCAGCTTGGAATTTAGGGTCGGCAAGACCGGAGCAAGGTTAAGATCTTATTTGAATATTTCCATCTTATTTCTTGAAGCAAACGTTTTGAGGCCTCTAAATATTTACATCTTACTGATTTCACAGGGACTAATGAGAACATCATTATTTCGCCTCAAGATGGTGCGTCTTGTGCCTAGAATTAGCTTGGACACTTGTCCACAATATCTGTGGATAACTTTGGTGATAAGTAGGCCGTATTTATGCTAAACACGCGTAATTACTACTTTTAAAAAATTGGTTAAAATTTAACCATATCTTTTTTTTTCATAAAAACCAATAACTTATGATCTTTAACGTACAAGTCCAAATATTAGTTACGGAAACTAGCGTCTTTTTTGAACTGACCCCTCAATATGTGAATAACTTGGCCAGATAATTCCCTTAAACCCTTGATATCAGAACCTTTCGGCTCTTTTAAAAAAAAAAAAAGAAACATTACCCTAATTATTTCTGAGACCCACCGGCAAATCTCAAATTCCTCAGATGCCATAAACGCACAAAAGCGTTCGTATAAATTTTATTTATTCATTGTGAACTTTTTATCTATAAAGATATGATTAATGAAACAAAACAGAGAAGAAAATGCTTACTCGCTTACTTGATATTTTTGGAGATTTAAGAGTTATATGTGAAAAATTGCTCGTCCCGATGCCAAAGGCTAACGACATTGGTTCTTTATCATTGTTGGCAGAAAAAAACGCTGAAGCTTACCCAAGCAACGTCGCGCTTGTCTCCGACGAGGAAACCGAAACTTGGGCCGGATTAAACCAAAGAGCCAATTGTGTCGCCCAGATACTCAGATCTCAAGGTGTCCAGAAGGGCAATACTGTTGCGCTATTAATGGAGAACAGATCGGAATTCGTTGTCCAGGTACTAGCGCTGAATAAACTAGGAGCAATCTCAGCACTAATTAATACAAATCTCACAAAACAATCGTTAGTTCACTGCATAAATGTAGTTGAGTCAAAAAAAATAATCTTTGGTGAGGAACTTTTAGATTCAGTCGACGAAATAAAAGCGAATTTGTCGCTAGAGTCGCCCAACGATTTCATATTCGTGCCAGATAAAAAGACGATGGATTGCCCGAATTGGGCTTTTCTTTCAGAGAGCAAAAAACAAAAAGAGGACACAGTGGAGCCAGTAAATTCCTCAGGTGTTACTATCGGATCTACGGCATTTTATATCTTCACTTCCGGAACCACTGGTCTACCGAAAGCAGCCAACGTATCGCACCGAAGGTTTTTGCTTGCCGCTGGAATGTCCGCAAAATACCTCCTGAGGATTAAGGAAAAAGACAGAATGTACAATTGCTTGCCGCTGTATCACGGGACAGGTTTAATGATCGGTCTCGGAGCTGCAGTGACGGTAGGGGCATCCTCGGTTCTGAAGAGAAAACTATCAGTGAGTCAGTTTTGGGGTGATATTAGAAAGACCAATAGCACGTGTTTTGTCTATATCGGAGAGTTTATTAGGTATCTGATGGCCACGGAACCAACAAGCATGGACAAAGATAATGGTATTAAATCAGTCGTTGGAAACGGGCTAAGACCAGACATATGGGCTGAATTTAAAGAGCGCTTTAACATTGATCGAGTTGGAGAATTCTATGGCGCAAGCGAGGGTAATGGAGGATTTGCAAATGTCTTTAATAAGGACTGCACCGTCGGACTTCCCACGGCCCCGTCAAAAATTATCTCGTATGATGTCGAAGAAGATCAAATAATAAGGGGGGACGATGGGTTCTGTGAGGAGATGCCTGAGGGTAGCGCTGGTCTTTTGGTAATCGAGGTAACAGAAAAATCGCAATTTGAGGGCTACACCAACGCAGAGGCCACAGAAAAAAAGATAATACGTGACGTTTTTAAAAAGGGTGATAGTTACTTCAATTCAGGTGATCTCATGAAGACAGTCAACGTAGGATTTGGTTATTTCCAACCGCACTTCCAATTTATAGATAGAATTGGAGATACGTTTCGCTGGAAGGGAGAAAACGTATCAACCAACGAAGTAGGAGAGATTATAAACCGGACGCCAGAGATAGAATTTACAAACGTCTATGGGGTGGAAATTCCCGGGACAGAGGGCAAAGCCGGAATGGCTGCCGTGGTTCTCAAAAAGGGTCTGGTCGAATCTGATATTGTTTTATCGAAGTTGTTTGCTAATGCGAATGAAAATCTCCCCATTTACGCCAGACCCGTTTTTGTGAGAATCTTAAAGGACCTACCGACAACATCTACCCATAAAATGCAGAAAAACAAGCTGAAGCAGGAAGCATTCAATATCTATGAAATTTCGGAAACCGTTATTGTCAAAAAACCTGGCCAACATGAATACTCAAGATTAGATTCCGATTTCTATTCGATGATAATGGAAGGGAAAGCTGGGTTTTAACAACACAAAGTGGGTTTCTGACCCTAATGAGAAAGGCTAACATAATTATCCATTAGCTCTAGATCGGTAATACACCTGTAAGAAGAATTATGAACACAGCGATCGGAACTGGCCAGCGCAAGAAAAACTTCCAGATCGTAAATATTCGATTGTCAACGACGGCATAATCCTTCTGGATCACCTTTAAATTAATAAACCACCCTACAAATACAGCGATAAGCATACCGCCGAGAGGCAGTAACACCTGGTTGGAAATATAGTCTATCCGATCATTGAAAGAGGAATAAAAATTGCCCCAATTTACGATCCCGCTATACGCACCCACACTTAGACTGCTTAAGATAATGTTAAAAAAAATTACGCAAGTGGTTGCCTTTTTCCTAGAGAAACTAAATTCGATTTCTACCCAGCGAACCAAAGACTCTAGCAATCCAAGCATGGATGTTATTGCCGCTACCGACAACAAGAGAAAAAAGAACACCCCAAAAAAATACCCGCCGGGCATGCCAGAAAACGCGACAGGGAGCACCTGAAAAATCAGCCCTGGGCCAGCATCTGGGTCTAGGTTGCCTGAGAAAACTACCGGGAAAATAACCAGGCCAGCTAAAATAGCGACAAGAGTATCTGCAAAAACGATAATGAAGGCGGAAGAAAATATGTTAGTTTCTTCCGGGAGGAAAGAGCCGTACGTCGTCATTACCGCCATAGCAACGCCGATAGAAAAAAAAGCTTGAGCCAGCGCTGCTAGGCAAACCTGCGAGGTTATTTTACTGAAATCAGGCTCAAAGAGCCAAACCAGCGCGTCTTTAAACCCCCCAGCGAATATATTGAACGCGATTAAGAGTAACATAACAAAAAATAGAGTAGGCATCATAAATCCAACGGCTCTCTCGATGCCGCTTTTGAGTCCGAAGTAAAGGATCAAACCACAAATAAAGATGCTCGAACTTGTCCAAAAGAGTGAAGCCAAGAAGTTTTTTGTAATGGCCTCATACTCTGCAGCTGCAAGTGGAGGGGTAATTTGCACAAAGCCTTCAGTCAGAGCTCTGGAGAAATAAAACAAGACCCATCCCGCAATGACAGCATAGGTAACTTGTATCAAAAGAGCAGCAACTTGATTTAAGTAACCTATTGCGATCCAAAGGGGAGAAAGACTCTCTTCCTTAACCAATGCGCGCATCGATCCAACCGAACCAGCACGTCCTCTTTTGCCAATTAGTAATTCCGCAATAACGATAGGAATTCCGATACTGAAGGCAAAAAGCAAATATAAAAGAACAAATGCTCCTCCTCCACTCTCACCGGCTACGTAAGGAAATCTCCAAATATTTCCCAAACCTACAGCAAACCCTATAGAGGCCATCAGGAAGAAAAACCTTGATGTCCAGATAGGTTGGGCCGGATCATTTAATCTCATGCAAGATATTTCCTCGTAATCTAATAAAAGTTGTTTTTGAAAATATTTCTAATAAATAGAAAATAGATCCTCAAAAGCTAACATCTGACCTCCTCTGACCGAAGACGGAACAAGAATGGGTGTCTTGATTCCAGAGTCGAACCAGGCCTCCAACCCATCTCTAACCGAAGTTGGGTTCCCAAAAAGCGTTGTATCGTGTAACCAAGTATCCGTTAAAAAATGGGGGATCCTATCGAATTCCTTTGCTAGGATGGCTTTTTCTATTGCCTCCATTTCCTCGACATAGCCCGCTTCTTTCCAATAATTACGATAATTCGGCAGCATAGCGTATGAAGTTAAGGTTTTTCGGTTGACAGCTTTCGCAGCCTCAACATCCTCAGATATGCAAGTCGGTATCATATTCCCAATAAAAAAATTGGCATCTTTTTTGGTAGAAGCAGACAAAACATCAAGAGACTCTTGCATGTGCGATCTTGCTGCATTCGCGAAAACCATTCCATTTCCGATCTCCCCAGCCAACGCAATCATCTTTTTTCTCATTGCAGCTAGAATAATGGGTGGCAACTCACCGACTCGCGGTACTTCCTTAAGCTCCGAAACAAAACTTCGAATGTCTGAAAGCGGCTTTCCTCCCTCGAGACCCTTGGCTTTGAGCGCAGGGCCATGGCTTACGCCGATACCGAAACGAAATCGCCCCTTCGAGGTTTCATGAATAAACGAGGCAGAACTGGCATGGTCGAATACTTGTCGAAAGTAGATTGGCATTATGCTCGTTCCAAATAAAATTTCTTTTGTTACCAAAGCAATGGCTTGACTCAAAGCCATCGAGTCACCGAGACTAGGACAGTAGATCCCAGTGAACCCCTTTTTTTCAATTTCTACAGCCAAATCTAAAGTTGCCGATCGCCTGCCAGGTACCGCTGCCAAGCTTATCGCAGGCATCCTCTCCATAATATTCTCCCTATCAGAGTAGCTCTATTCGCCTTCCTGTTTTTTCTCGTGTGAGAAAGTATAGCATCGAGGCGAAATAAGTTTGCTAAGATCTTAAATATCTCAGCAACGGGAAATAATAAATAGGATGAATCTCGAAATTTCAGATATTCGAACCGCTTGTAAAAAAATGTTCCTTCAGTTCGGAGCAGGCCCTTTTATTATTAGCGAGAATATAAAGCTTGCTGATGGGGATCACCGCGGAGAGA
>CACFLG010000008.1 GCA_902567095.1 uncultured OM182 clade bacterium | reverse complement strand
AGAAGCTCTTGAAGGGGGCGCGAGTCCTGTTGAAGCCTTCGAAGCTGCTGTTGCGGCTGGACAGGCTGAGGCACTTGAGGCTGGGGTTCCGCAAGAAGAAATTGACGCACGGACCGAAGCCGCCCGAGAAGCTTTCGACCAAGGTATGGCTGAAGGTAAGGACGCTGGAGAGTGTTTTGAAGACGCCAGTCAAGCAGGTGGATTTAATGAGGTTGGAGTTGGACAACCTGCTGATGATGGAGGTTTAGGAGCTCTAGAATCAGCCATGGGTCCAGACGGCGACAGCCAAGAGTCCTTTGAAGGAGGGGATAGCCTCGGTGACGCTGTGGGCCAAGCGATGGACGAGACTTCAGAGCAAGGAGGTTCTCCCGGGGCTGATGCAGATCCAAATGTTCTCCCGGGCGATGCAGGGCAAGATGACTTTGCTCCTGATGATGCTGAGGATGCTGCCGGTCCAGATGATCCCAGCGATGCAGGTCTTTAACGACTGTCTCAACTTAGGTCTCGGCTTCCAATGGATCTTAAGGGTCCCCAATTTTTTGGGGGCCCGATTCATTTTTCTGCAAGAACTAGAGACGCATAAAGAGGGAAGGGTGTGAGGAAGCAATTGTTTTTTCGTGCGTGATCGTTTACCTGGTCGCAGCAGCAAGCATATCGATCATAACTTGGTTTCTTTGAGGATTTTCCTGCTAAGACGGTTGTTAAAATCTTTGGCTATGATTTGAGATCGGAAAAGGTTTGGTATTTCTATTATCGTCACCAATGCGAGAATCAATATTCCGACTCCAAAAGCGCCTACTTGATAATCATTGATTTCTTGAAACGGGGCGGTAAACATCAATACGAACCCGGAGATCGAGAGAGATAAATTGACGAAACCGCGCACATATTTTTTCAAATAAAAATGATGCAAACCTCCGATAAAAAAGAAGTTTAACACTGCGTAGGTGTCCGGATCTTTATATTCCTCGCTGAAACGTTTGAAAAAAAATTTTCTTTCCGTCTCTTCAAGTTCTCCTGCGGTGTTGCGCAGATTCTCCTCTTGTTCCTCTACTGTTTGAGATCTAAGTGTGAACGCTTCAAACATTATTTTTTTCATCGAAAGGATCGACTTCTCTTTCGATCTTGTCGGGATCACTGCAGCGTTTTAATCTATTGAAAACATGGGGTATTGCTGCAAATATCCCGATGTTCTGTATTGCTTGTTTTGCGTACTCTGAGCAAGTAGGTTCGAAATTACAGTCAATGTTGAAGATCT
The DNA here is from genome assembly GCA_902567095.1 of uncultured OM182 clade bacterium. GTDB lineage: Bacteria > Pseudomonadota > Gammaproteobacteria > Pseudomonadales > Azotimanducaceae > UBA9659. Next base: position 50,803 of record CACFLG010000008.1, on the reverse strand, counting down.
TCGCGCCCCCGCCTTTGCCTTGATAATAGGTTATTATCTTGCAAGCCAACTCAGACAGGAAAGAATTCATCGACCTAGAGTAACTATGACTGACTCTCTCGACCAAAATAAGAGAAACCTTTTGTTTTCGATTGTCTGAAAAACAAGTTGCCACCCGTCTGCGGCTTCTTTATTTAGTTCAGTTTCAAGTTTTTTAATAGGAATCCCAGAGGAGCCCAGAAAAATCGTTCCGCAACCTCCTTCCATTATGTGTAATACCTTGTACTCTTTATAAGCCATCTTTCTTCTCCCTTTTTAAGTTTAAAAGATCACTTTACTAACAAAGGTATTAAATTTTTTTGAGGGATTCAATCGGAAAGAGAATATGATCTTACCTCGTGGCCTCATATTGGCAAGGTCAAAATGTAAGTAAAATAGAGGCTTGGAGCGGGTAACGAGGTTCGAACTCGTGGCCTCGACCTTGGCAAGGTTTCGGCTTAATCCAAAAACTATTAATAAAAACAATGGCTTCGAAGATTAGATTCCCTCAAAAATAGGTTAAGGTCGAGGTCATAAAATTCCTTAAATCAAATAATTAATTAATTGTTAATTTTTTTGACACCAAAATTGATACATGCCAAGAAAAACCTTCGGATTCTCTCGTTCAAACTGTTCCCAATTGCTCAACTCATATATGGACTCGCTAGAGTTGAAACGCGCTTTAAATTTCTCGGTGGTTGCTCGATTAGTTTCAAAACCGCAGAAATTCAAACCCAGGTAATCGATCTGTTTTCTTATTGAATCGATGTTAAACAGGTGCTCTTGTTCATGAAATAGTAAATCTCTGAACATGCTGAGACTAAAAAAATCTTGAACAAAGCGAACATTGTCTCTGCCTCTATCGATAATCTTTTTTCTAAAGTTCTTCATGGAGTTGATATCAGAGCGCAGTTTTAAATGAACGATTTCCTCTTTGATGCTCGTTATCTCTTCTCTTGCGATTGAACTATAAAGAGAGATTTTGATCATGCCTCCGGGTCGGAGGTGGTTTGTTAATATTTCCCATCCGATCGCCGGTTCCTGCATGTGATGAAGCACACCGCATGACTCGACAATATCGAATTCCATCCCTAAAGAGGCGAGACTGAGGATGTCGCCATGAAAAAATTTTATATTATCGATATTGAAACGATTGGAATTTCTGATGGCATAGGCGAGGCTACTTTTACTCAAGTCTATAGCGGTTACTTCCAGGTCTCTATAATGTCCGGCAGCAGTCTCAAGAGGTTGCTGTCCAGTTCCACATCCAGCGATAAGGACGTGTTTTAAAGGTCTTTTCTTAAGAGCTGAAAAATTCATTTTCAGTTTTAAATCCGAGAAAAGTTGTTCAGGAGAGGCGCAATTCGAGTTCATTTGAGCATTTACCCAACGTGGATATGGGTTTTCCTCATACTGAGCTCTAACTTTCAGAGAAATTTCATTTTTGATAGACGCGAACGAGGTGATCTCTTTGACTATTTCTCTCTCTTTCAAAGGCTCGTCAATTAAGCGAGTTTTTATGAGCTCTAAATCATTAGAAACTTTTATCCCTTCACACCAATTTCTCTTATGCAATGCCCTATACGATGCCAGCGCTAGAATATCATTCTGAAACTTTTTCGGGTTCGTTCGATAGTTCTTCTGTGCTCTAGTTTCAATTTCCTCTAGAAAATTGGTTTCATCCTCTGAGACATTATATATATATTCGTTAGTAAAGCATTGAAGCGCTAACGCTTTTCTAAAAGTCAGCGACTTGTCGGAGAGTTCATATTGGCTTGCACTTAACAATAACCCCTTGCGTAATCTAAAAAGAATATTTTCGATCTCCAAGTCACAAACGGGCGTGATTGACATATATTCAATCAATAGGTCTATTTCGCTGAGCTTTGCAGCCTCCTCGTCAAAATTGATCGCGTGATCAGGTTGTTGAAATAAAGTTATGGCCGATTGGATTTCCTGTTTACTCTTTAAGAGGTTTAAAACCAGGGTCCGCAAATAGCTTGGCCGGATAAATTTCGGCTGCTTTAGCAGACTCAACAAAACGTTTTCTAGCCCCTGTATCTTGCCGCTAACGGGATAGTTATGAAGGAGCACAGAGATGTTGGTAATGTGTTTCTGATCTGCCTGATTCAACTCATAAGCTCTAATAAAGTTTTCAAGAGCTAGGTCATATTCCTCCTGTTCTAAAAAAACAGAACCAAGATTACTCCATGCGTTTGGAAGATCAGGTTGCAGGTTTATTGCTTTTTTCAGCTTTTCAGCGGCCTCTTCCAACTCTCCAGAATGATATAAAGCAGCACCTAGATTTGAGAGCATCAGAGAGCTCGAGGGCTCGATCTCAAGTGCTCTCCTAAAAATTTTTATCGCAGAAAGATAATCTTTAGTCGATATATAGATGTTTCCAAGATTGTTGTAAGCCATGAAAAAACTCGGAGATATTTCGATAGCAGCTCGGAAACTTTGAATGGCGCCCATTAGGTTTCCCTCAGAGCGACGGGCTAAACCGAGATTATAGTGGGCGTGCTCAGATTTAGAGTTAAGATCCAAAGCCACATTATACAGCTTTATAGCCTCTTTATTTCGACCCAAGCCCGCATAGATAAGTCCTTTAATGTGAGAGAGAAAAAAACTAGGTGCGCGATTTCTGGATATCTCTTCGCATTTTTTCAATGCTGTTTCTAATTGTCCCTTTTTGAAAAGCTCGAGTAAGGCTTTCTTATCTTTGTCAAAAAGTTCATTCATTACTTATTGTTTGTTAGAAAGGTTAAAGAACAGACTCTAGTTTACTCGCCTTTTTTTAAAAGAAACTAGTTTTCTTAGCTTTGATTTGCAGCTTCTTGAATCACTTAAATGAAAGTGAGGGCAAGATTAAGGGTGTATCCAGAAAAAAATACCGCTTTCAAAATAGAGCATGCCAGAGGCAATCCTCGGTTCTTAAGCCCAACTTCAGCAAAACCAAATCATCTCAAACTTAAGCTACTATGAGAGTCGGGAATGGGCAAAAGAAAAATTGTCAAAAAATGGATTTCGACCATAACGAGGTCGGTAAGGTCTAAGAATTGCCAAATCCTAAGTCTTTGATTTTAAGGGACTTGGAGCGGGTAACGAGGTTCGAACTCGTGGCCTCGACCTTGGCAAGGTCGCGCTCTACCAGCTGAGCTATACCCGCGAAAGATGCCTCTTCATACGCCCTTGTTTCCAAAAAAAACGTGGTGGCGTCCCCTAGGGGAGTCGAACCCCTGTTGCCGGGATGAAAACCCGGTGTCCTAGGCCTCTAGACGAAGGGGACAGACAGTAAGAAGGAAAAAATTTTATGGGTTCAGAGCTCCCGCGTCAAGCGAACCATCCCATACAAGGGAAAAGAATCCTCAAAAACTCATTCTGTACCCGACGTAGATGCTTCTCGGTGTGCCCACAAAATAGCGATGACTCCCAAATGCGAAATCGGCACGTTCCGCGTAATCTTTATCTCCTAGATTTTTAACATGAGCAAAAACAGTAGATCCATTTTTATCTATGTCAAACTCCGTTCTTATATGAAATAGATCATGTCCCTCGTATTTGTGCTGATTGCCTGGGTCCTGAAAATAGCTCCCAATGTGAACCCATTCAAACTCAAAATCGAGCTTATCTGTAGGTTCCCATCTAAGTCTAGCCGAGCCAAGTGTTTTTGGTGCCGTATCTATAATATTTCCCCGTATATTTTCTCGCGATATGCCTGGACTGTTGTCGTACTTATGTTTCGCGTATGTGAATGAGGTCGACGTGGAAAAACTTGAATTTATTTGATAGTCCAAAGCTACTTCAAGCCCTCGATGAATAGTCTCTCCGCTGTCAACGTTTTGTCTTTGAGTATCTCTGAAGATAAAATTATCTTTTTTCATGGAGAAAGCACTCATAAAGAATTTGCTTCGCTCTCCTTGTGATCGAAACCCTATTTCTATTGAGTCTAGTTCTACTTCGTTTATATTCGCTACTTCCTGTTGGTTTTGGAGCCTATATAATTCGGTGGTTTGTGGCGCTCTAAACCCTCTGGCGAGTGAGGCGTAAGCTTGGGAACTAGAGCTGAATTTGTAAATGAAACCAATGTTCGGAGAAAGGTTAGAAAACGAGTCCTCTCGATCAGATGGCCTGGAAAATCTGCATCCTCCAAAGCCGCAGTTAGTTCCATCCTCCTTTGTTCTCCCATCAATCATCTTGTTGTCGTATTTATAGTCGGTGTATTGAAAACGAAGTCCTCCCGAGATCGACGCTTTCGGGCTAAAAGAATGTTCCGCCCTCACAAACAAGCCAAAGAGAGAAGCGTCAACCTCATAGTCGTAGTGTTTGCCAGGCGGTAAAGTCGCGGAGAGAAAGCCGCTCCCTTGGACAGAGTTTTCTTGGGTTTCTTCGAGAAACCCTTGAGTGAACTCTAAATCGGCGCCAAGAGTCCACCACTGATTGCTTTGGGCAACCAAGGATAGTCCCATGCTATCATGACCGTTTCGTTCCTCTGGCTGACCAGGCAAGAAATGCTGCAAGAATTTCATGCCCACTGACCTCATGTAGGGCTTTACATTGATAGTCCCCCAGGAGACCTCTCTTGATAAATCGGACATAATTCTTAAGGAGTAAGCATCTCTATAGGCTTCAGGATTTGGGTTTTCTTTCCTTTGGTCTTCCGCTTTATAGGCTTCGAATCCGCTAATAAAACCGGCTGTTTCTTGGTTCAAGTTACTTAAGACAAGGCTCGAGTTGATTTTCCAACCTTGGAGTTCTCCTGAGTGTTTTACCAATAGCTTTTGCTGGCCATATCCTGAATCTTTCTTGTACCCATCGTCATGGCTGCCAGAGAAGTCTACTCGAATAGATTCCTTTGAAAATCCTAACTTGCTTCTGTAGAAGTCGTCTGGACCAGCCTCAAAAGAAATATAATTGTTACCTGCTTGGGGGCCGGGAGTAATAATATTGATTACTCCATGGACAGCATTTGATCCATAGACTGAAGAGTTTGGACCGCGAAACACTTCTATGCGTTCTGCTATTTCGCTGGGTCCTTCAAACAATTGATTGACGTTGCAAAAACCTGGGGCTCTCAAAGATACTCCGTCTTGCATGACGAGAAAGGCTCCACAGCTCCCCGCTCCAGTGAGGACTGGGGATCGAACTGAAGTAAGGCTCTCCTGACCGTTTCCTCGGCTTATCCAAACTCCAGGAGTGCGATGAAGCAGCTCGTTTATGTGTACAGGAGAAACTCTAATTAAGTCCTCATACCTCAAAACTGATATACTGCTCGCCGTGTCTCCGAGTGTTTTTTTTGTTTTTGAAGCCACTACGACCACTTCTTCTAAGCTTGTCGCTGAGAGCTGGTTAGCAATTAGTGATAAAAATAAACAAACAAAAACTTTAAGAGCCATGGGTAGTCGAGCCTAAGGGTTTAAAATGATCAATCAGTTTAATCAGTTTGTGTTAAAAAAATAAGTCGCTGAAGATACTACTTTTTATCGACAATTAGAATTTTTTAATCGCAGTATTGAATCAGCTAGAGTTAAAAAACTATGAAAGATTACACAGACGAATATTCGGCTGAGTTGCTTCAACCTATTAAAAGATTAGAGCAACGCGAGAAAATAGGTTTGATCAGAAGCGAGTATAATTTTAAGGGTGCAGACATATGGCGTGCTTATGAGTTTACTTGGTTAAATAAAAGAGGTAAGCCTGAAGTTGGTGTCTTGAGATTCGAAATCCAAGCTGCGTCACCTTTCTTTATAGAATCAAAGTCCTTTAAGTTATACCTGGGATCCTTTGCAGGGAGCATTTTTTCTCAAAAAGAACTCGTTTTAGAGGCTCTGCAAAAAGATTTGTCCGCAAATGTTGGCTCTCAAGTTTTAGTCGACTTTCTTTCTCCAGAAGATTTGTTCCCTCATGACATTCATGATCCGAATTTAGTCGACCTAGATAAGCTCGATATTGATATTTCTGAATATGAATATAATCCCGAATTGCTTCAGGGGACCGGAAAGAAAAATGTATCTGAAGTTATCTCCACCAATCTTTTTCGTTCTCTTTGTCCGATGACAGCACAGCCTGATTTCGCCTCCATAGTAGTCGAGTATCGAGGAGCAGGAATCAAGCACGAAAGTCTTCTCAGTTACTTGATTTCTTTTAGGAAACACGCTGCTTTTTCTGAACAAATAGTTGAACGCGTTTACTTTGATCTAATGAAGAATTTTAGTTTCTCTGCCTTGTGCGTTTCTGCGCGCTACACAAGGAGAGGAGGGTTAGACATTAATCCGCATCGGTTGTTTAACATGCAGGCTCCGAGGCATATACGAGACCCGAGACAGTAATCAAAAAATTTTGATCGATTTGAGTCGCACGATAATCTAGCATTCAATCGCCACGATGAGGAAAACACTTGTTTCTTATCCAGCCTACTAACGAATTGCTCTGCAGCGCAACTTTATCAATTTCACGATTATTTCTATTTAAGAGATCGAGATCAGCGAATATTGCGTCCCGAGTGATCAAGCTTTCTTCGTCGGACAGCCTTTTTATCGGTGCAGCCGGGTTTCCAACCGCGATAACTCCGCTCGGTATATCTGCGGCGACCACACTTCCCGCTCCGACCACACTGTTTTTACCGATGGTTACACCCTTGCAGACAATGCTGCTATCGCCTATCCAAACATTTTCTTCAAGCGTTATTGGCTTAGTTGTCCCTATTGGTTTAGTTCTGTCGTAGATGTCGTGCCAATCTGCGTCAGTGAGGTATGTACCCGCGGCGAGCATGCAGTTATTTTTTATGAGGACCTTGCTTGCCGAGTCGATCCTTGTGCCCGGACATATCAATACGTTATCTCCGATTTCGATCTGTCCCTGCTTATCATCATATGCCCACGTGGAAAGTGAAACCTTTCTGCTTGAGTCAGCGATAACATGTAAATTCTTGCCTGCTGAAATTTTCCTTCCGTAAACTCGCAAGTTCCAGGGCTTCATTACAAAATGGTCTGGTCCAAGATTCTCAAACTGAGGAGACAGAAAATGATCAGTAAACCAGACATCAAATCTTTGATGTAGGCGTTTTAACCAAAATGGACGATGGTCGCTAATCAATTAGGTGCCCCGAAAAAGTTCTAGTCTATCGAATATCTTGGCCCAAGATAAGTCGGATTCCTCTCTCCGCCAAATTAGAGTAATGTTTCGTTCGTTATGTTATTAAGGAGGTTTTGTGGAAGCATTGACTGCAATACAAACTCGCAACTCAGTTAGTCGTTTATCGGGGAAGGTAAGCCCGGATGATTTAGAGAAGATGATATTCTCGGGTATCCGTGCGCCTGACCATGGAATGCTTCGACCATGGAGAATTACAGTAATTCAGGGGGAGTCCCTAAAAAAGTTAGGAAAACTATTTTCTGACGCGAAGTTAGATAAGGACCCTGAGACACCTCAAAGGACTCTCGACAAGTTAAGAAGTAATCCGTTGAGGGCGCCTCTCATTCTAGGAGTTTGTGCAAAAATTTCTTCTGAATCAAAAATTCCTGAAATAGAGCAAGTTCTTTCGGCCGGAGCGGTCGCGCAAAATATTCTTAATTCTGCTCATGCGCTAGGGTATGGAGCGATTTGGCGAACTGGTGAAATGGCTTACAGTGAACTAGTAAAAAAGGGTTTAGGGTTAGAAAAGTCAGATAAGATTGTCGGATTTATTTATATAGGCGAGATAGATGGAAAGACAAAAAACCTTCCTAAGGTCGATGAAAAAAAAGTTGTAGATTTTTGGTAGAAACATAACTGCCGGTAGATTTTTAGGCAGTATAAAAGTTAACATATGGGTTCCACCTTGGCCCTCTCGCAATAATAAATTGTGAACCCCGCCAGGCCCGGAAGGGAGCAACGGTAGCGATGGACTTGTGTGCCGAGATGTGGCTAAGGTGGTCTTCAATCAATCAAAAGATTTCTTCTCCTCCTCGCTTTTTGTAAATCGAGCTCTTTGGGCGCATAAAAACTTCTTTGACCATCGGTATAAATTCTTCTATTGGCATATCCTCATAATCTGGGTCAAAGGAATTTTGATCATATTTTGCGCAGAACTCAGCGCAGGCGTGCCAATATTTACTGTCTCGATACTCGTCCCGCATGTTTTTATCAAGACCAAGATGCTCAAAGAAATAATAACCTTGAAAAATCCCATGGTGTTTAACGATCCAGTAATTTTCCTCCGAAACAAAGGGCTCAAGCATTGTGGCGGCAAGGTCCGCATGATTGGCTGACGCTAACGTATCTCCAATATCATGTAACAACGCACAAACCACGTACTCGTTATCTCTTCCATCCCGATAAGCCCTCGTCGCTGTTTGTAGACAATGTCGATACCGGTCGATCGCAAAGCCCCCAGTATCTCCCTTTAGCAGAGCAAGGTGATCAAGAATTCTATCCGCTAGAGCTTTAGCATGCTCACCGTTAGCTTTTCCGATAATCGCGTAATCAGCGGGCGTGCCATCGGTCATTGCCGTGAAAGTTGCTTGTTTTTGCATCGCCGGACTCCCTTTTTTATAAATTTGGTACAAATCAATAGCTGTTTGAAAGGCGCCAAAATGTGTTACATTTTTTAACACCAATTCATACCCTTTGTCGAGCGAGATATTTTTGTGCCTAGATACGATATAACTGATTTTCCAAGGAGATCCCACATAGATATAGCTCATGAGACTGCAATAACCGCTTATGGGAAAGCTGGAACTTGGCTAGACTCAAGAACTCGAGTCAAAATTCTAGAAGAAGTCCGCTCAGCTAAGGATTGCCCGCTGTGTCTTGAGCAAAGAAGATCCTTGTCTCCTTACGCGAAAGAGGGAGAGCATGTTTCTCAGACGGGCCTTGACCCAATAACCGTGGAAATCGTTCATCGACTTTGCAACAATGCCGATCGACTGACATATCGTTGGTTCGAATCTATATTGGCGCAAGGCGTTTCAGCGGAGCAATACGTTGAAATTGTGGGTCTGGTCGCCACTGCCATTATCATTGACGGCTTCGCGGGTGCCTTGGGCTACCAGACTATTCCCGCACCCCGAGCACAGGGCGGAGTCCCAACCAGGAAAGCAAATGACAAGGTGGTAGAGGCGGGAGCCTGGATTCCAATTATGGATATTGAAAATGAAGCGACCGAGACTGGGCTTCCTAAGATACCTAACATTTTCAGGGCGATGGGATTGGTCCCTGAGTCTGTAAGGCATTTTTTCTCCGTCATGAGTAGTCAATATTCTTTGACACCTTTTGATACGAGTTTGGATCGATCCCAGGTAGAGTACATCGCCTCAAAAATGTCATCTCATAATCAGTGCTTCTACTGAACCACCTCACACTCGATGCTGCTCCGTCGGAGCGGTGAGGCTTCTGAAAAAGATTATGATTTGGCTGGCATGCTAACGGAATCTCCAGTGGGAGTAGAGGGTGAAGCGGTTTTTGATCGATTAGTGCAACTGACATACGAGGAGTCCTATGACGCTCTTCACCAGTTTCTCTTTGAGTCAAAACAGACCATGAGTCCGGAGAAACTTGTAGATGCGGTAGCCATTGCCACGGCATTTAATGGAATAACTAAGGTTGCCAATGCCTCTGGACTTCCTCTAGACCAAACCACAGAGGAAACAACCAAGAAGCTAAGGATGTCTTCCGGCATAAATGAATTTGCTGACGATCTAAAATCCGATAGATACAATTAGGGAAGCAGGATGCCCCCATCTATGTCTATTGTAGCCCCTGTCATATAGGGATTCTCCATTGCATGGAGGATAGCAAGGCCAACTTCTTCGGGTTTGCCTACCCTTCCAATCGGAATATTTTTCCCCATATTTTCTAAAGCCGCAGATTTGCCCTCTCCAAGTCTATCGAAGGCTTCGGTGTCGATGATCCCTGGCGCGACTACATTCACCCTGATTGGTGCGACCTCCAGTGCAAGAGCTCTAGAAAGGCCTTCAACTGCGCACCCTGTCGCTGAGATTGAGGACATACCTACATTACACTTTCGAGCAGGAAACCCGCTCACAAAGGTCAAGGATCCTCCTTCTCTAATAAGTGGTATTGATAACCTCGCAACGTTTGTGTAACCCCAAAATTTGTTAAAAGCTTCCTTGAATTCTTCCGGCGATTGCTCCATAAACGGAGCATTTTTTCTGTTGGCTCCTGTAGCAACGGCAACAACGTGATCGATTTCTCCCAGTGCTCTAAAAGATTTCTCGAGGCCCAATGAGTCGTGAATATCTTGTTGAAAAAAATTTATATCTGGATGTTCTGAGGCTTTAGCTTCAACCTTTTCCTTTGATCGACTTGCTGCGTGCACTATAGCCCCTCTTTCGTTTGCTTCTACTGCGGTTGCTAACCCAATTCCAGAGGTTCCACCAATAATAACAACCGTTTTGTTTTTTAAGTCCATATATGTTCTCCCCAAATAATCATCATCCTAAATCTGGATTCGATCGTCTAGCTAAAGCGACACAAGATAGAGACGACGTGATACTCTTAAAGAAAAAGGAGCTAATCGATGGACGAGATAGCCTTTGCAGATGCGAGGACTTTAGTGAAGCAGATTCAGGATAAGGAAATTAGTTCAAGAGAGCTTTTGGATCTCTTTCTATCGAGAATCGAAAAATTCGACGGTGATCTCAATGCCGTAGTCTGCAAGCGGGTTGAGTATGCGAGAGATCTTGCGAAGAGAGCCGACGAGGCCGTGTCCAAAGGCGAAAATTGGGGCCCCCTTCATGGCTTACCGATGACCGTAAAAGATTCCTATAATGTGGAAGGATTGCCTACCACTTTTGGTATTCCTCAATTCAAGGATAATGTGGTTACCTCGAATGCAGTTGCGATAGAAAGGTTGGAGTCAGCCGGCGCAATAGTTTTTGGAAAAACCAATATCCCTTTTAACTTGGCAGATATTCAAAGCTTTAACGATATCTATGGAACAACAAACAACCCTTATGATCTTGAAAGAACTCCGGGTGGCTCGAGTGGTGGGTCAGCTGCAGCGGTCGCTGCTGGATTTTCTCCAGTAGAAATGGGCAGTGATATAGGTGGTTCTATTAGAGCGCCAGCGCATTTCTGTGGAGTTTTTGGGTTGAAACCGACCTGGAATATTTTGCCGCTTCGCGGCCACTCGGTCCTAGGCTCTTTGACTCCAAGAGATATTTCAGTGATAGGGCCTTTTGCGAGAAACGCTCAGGATCTTGAGCTTATGCTTGAAATTGTTGCTGGGGCAGACGATTTGCAGTTTCCTGGATGGAATCTTTCTTTGCCGAAGGCCGATCAAAAAGAGCTTCGGGATTTTAGGGTTGCTGTATGGTCAGATGAAAGTATTGCGCCCGTCGACTCAGAAATTATTGATCGAATTGGGCTAGTCGCAAAAATAGCGAGCTCGGGTGGGGCTAAAGTAGATTTCGAAGCTAGGCCCTCTTTCTCTGTTAAGGAGAGCCACGAAACTTATGAAAAACTTTTACACGCTGCGATGTCTGCGCAAGTTCCCGAAGAGGAGTTCCTTGCCCGTTGGGAGAAAAGGCAGAATTTAGACAGCGATGATTTTAGCGATTTAGCAAGGCTAACTCGTAATACCACCTTATTACATCGAGAATGGTTTACTGCGAATGAGAGACGAACTAAATTAAGGTGGGAATGGCACGAATTCTTTAAAGAATACGACGTCGTGTTAGCACCCGTTGCGTCCGTTTGCGCCTTCTCGCATGATCAAAATCCTAAGATTTCGGAAAGGTTGCTCAAGGTCAATGGAGAGAAGCGGCCATACAATGATTTATTTTTTTGGGCAGGACTGTCTTGTGTGAGCTATCTCCCTTCAACGGTTTTACCAACTGGTCTTGGTAATGATGGGTTGCCGATAGGAATACAAGTAATCGGTGCTGAAATGCAGGACTTGAAAACGATAAGGTTCGCGCAGTTGATTGATGAGCAATTGAATGGGTTTGTTCCCCCAGAAAAGTACTCGGTATAGGAGGCAGTAAATGTTTGGTCGCGGGTTTATTTTCATATTTGTTTTTTTTGCTTCGGCTTCCTTATCCGCTGGAGGGCCTAACGCAATAATTAAGACAAATTTAGGAGATATTATCATTCAACTTGAACAAGAGAGGGCGCCTATCAGCGTAAGTAATTTTCTGAACTATGTTAGATCTGGATCCTATGATGGCACTATATTCCATCGTGTAATTCCAGGTTTTATGGTTCAGGGAGGAGGGCACTACAGTAATCTGTCTCAGGCCCCTGAGGGAGCACTAATTTATAATGAGGCAGCAAATGGGCTCAAAAATGTTAGGGGCACAATTGCGATGGCACGCATGAATATGATCGATTCAGCATCGCGTCAGTTTTTCATTAATGTTTCTGACAATGACTTCTTAGATTTTCAAGGTGGCAGCAGTTGCACTAGAGAACAAGAAAAAGCGCAGATGGCAGCGCAAAGAAAAGGAATGTTTAAACCTAGTAACTGTAAGTCCTATGGTTATGCGGTTTTTGGACGAGTCATTGATGGTTTGGATGTAGTTGATTCTATCGAAGTTGTTCGGACTGGCAGTAGACAAGGAATGTCCGATGTTCCAATTAAACCCGTCGTAATCGAAAAAATATCAATTTTAGAGTGACTTCGAGATTGTTTAAGATCAGGATCACTCTATCTTGAGTGATAGAAGCTTTGAGTCGCTACACACGAAAATCGTCAATTTGGATTTCCTCACCCAAATCTGCGTAATCTCCAGCCGATCTTTTGGAACGAAAATCTCCCCAGTTCAGTGAGCGAAATCTTTGATTCGCTGTTGAAAGAGGTACAACATCGGTTTCATATTTGGGGTTTAAAAAAAACGCAGCGCTGTAGCGATCAAACTTGTCGTTTGCTAAAACTCTGTGCACTGGAGCTGGGAATTGATCGTTAGACCATATTTGCAATAAATCGCCAGTATTCACGATTAGTTCCTCTCCCTCCGAGGGCACTGTTTTCCAATGAGAGCTCTCTCTGATTTGAAGACCCGGAGTCTCACTTTGGACAAGAATAGTAAGTGCTCCTGAATCGGTATGATCATAGATCCCTAAGTGCCCATCACCAGTAAAATCTCGGTGAGATTTTGCTGGATGATTACAAACAGGATAATGATTTAATCTCAAAAAGCTTGTGTCTTCTTTTGTAAAAAATTTAGTAAGTTCTTCTTCAGGTGCTCCTAGGATTAAAGATATTTTTCCTAACAAGGTAATTGCGATATCGCGATTTTTTTTGTGCCAGTCCAAATTAATTTCTTTGAAGAGTTTGGGGGTTTCCGGCCATCGCATTTCAGATTCGAAGACGTCATTACTGCTTGTAGCGACAAGATCGAATATTTCTTTCCAATCTCTTTTGTTTTTGGTTAGTTCTCTATCAAAATAGCCCCAAGGGTTCTTTTCATTCCTTTCTAAAAGTTTCTTATGCTCAAGCGGCTGACTAAAATACGCTTTCATGTTTTTGAGAAAATTCTCGAATTGGCTTTCTAATCCATGTTCCGTTAATCGGAACATTCCTGTGGTCTCGCAAGCCTTGCGAACAGAGTTTAGTGCAAAATCGTCGTTGTTTCTTATTGCTGTGAAGCTTATAACAGGAAGAGAAAAATACATGCTGACCTTTTAATCATTGCCTAACCGAGGTTTTATCACAGTCCTCGGTATAGAATTCTTTCAAACCCTTTAACGGTCTCGATACAAGTGGGGTCGTAGAGAGGAAGAGTTTGCATAAATAATACGCACGCAATATTTTCTCGAGGATCGACCCAAAAAAATGTATTCATTAATCCACACCAGCTAAAACTTCCTGGCGCACGCTCGTTCTCTTTTTCGCTCATATGGATTTGGAAGCCCAGCCCAAACTTATCTTCGCCTCCACCGAGTGGGAAGGGACATGTAAGGGCGGGGTTCGCATCGGGTTGTGTTTCAATCCACAGATCACCTATTTGATTGGTCGTCATTTCTTTAACCATTTCAGCAGATAGAATGGGGTCTCCTTTATTTAAAAAGCACCGCAAAAATTTTTCGTAATCCTTAACCGTCGAGATCAAACCGCCATCGCCTGCGTCAATCCGAGGGAATTTCTCTGTGGATACCCAGTTCCCATTCTCGAGCCGGTGTGGAAAAGCTTGATTTTCTCTCGGTTTGAATGAGGTTTCATTCATTCCTAAGGGATCCAAGACCAATCTTTTTAGAGATTGTTCAAGATCTTCGCCTTCAACCTTACTTACAAGATCTCCTAAAATCTTGGTAGACGCCCCATAGGTCCATTTTTCTCCAGGTTTGTGTAACAGCGAGAATTCTGTTTCGTCCATTTTACAGATCTTCCTGAGTGTATGATTTGAGAATCTGTAACCGTAGCCTGAGGTGTGATTGAGAAGATTTTTGATCGTGGGTTTCTTTGACAATGGTTCTGTCGAATATTCCTTTGTCTCCAGATCCACTTCCGAAAGAACTTCGGTGAGTTTATACTCTTCAAGGTAATTAGAAATCTCGTCGTCTAATGACAGTTTTCCTTGCTCGTGAAGTTTCATAATTGCGCAAGAGGTGATTGGCTTAGTCATCGACATGATTGCGTGAGGGGTATCGATTTTGGCCTTAACTTCTTTTGTGGTATCCGCGTACCCAAATGCAGATTCATATAAAGTCTCGGAAGAAGACGTAATTAATGCGACAACACCTGGGAGGTTTTTGGTCTTCAGAAATTCGTCTAGGGGTTTCTTGTCAAGCAATTCTTACTCCTCAAAAGCTTGTTATAGGTGACAGGTTGAGATGATGCACGATTTATTATCCCAGTTAAAGAGTCAAGCAGATGCCGACTATATTGGTGAGCCAATAAGTCAGCTAGACCACTCTCTACAAGCAGCGTCCCTCGCCAAGGCGTCTGGGGAGAGCGAATCACTAGTTTTGGCTGCTCTTTTCCATGATATTGGTCATTGGTGTTCTGCTGGAGAGGTTACTGCAACACAAGTCGGCGTGGTCGATCATGACCGAATCGGTGAGCAATATCTGAAACAAATAGGCGTGGCTGAAAAAATTTCGAGCCTGGTTGGCTTACATGTGCAGGCAAAACGTTATAAAGCCTTTTCCGAAAATGGTTACGAACAAAAAATTTCCCCTGCTAGTCTCCAAACCCTGTCTCTCCAGGGGGGGGGCAATGAATGCTGCCGAGGCTAAAATTTTTGAATTAAACCCTTATTTTCGAGAAGCCCTTTCTCTGAGAGGATATGATGAGGCCGCGAAAAAACAATCTTGTAAAGTAGCTCCTGTTGAGAGTTACGAATCAATGCTTCGTCGACATTTGATTGAACCTTTGTCTAAACCAAAGATGACGTTTTTTAAGAAGAATGGTTTCGTGATGATCAAGTCTTGGTTCAACGACAACGAGATGGCTAGGATTGAGGAATCGGTGCGAAAAATGGAAAGTTGGCCAGAGGTTCCGGGCAAATGGATGAAGTACTTTGAGTATGCTTCTAATCAACGCACACTCTGTAGAATAGAGAATTTCCTCGAATATGAAGAAGTCTTCAGCCCCTATTTGCTAGGGGACTCGTTTAGGCTTTTGTTAAACCAAGTAATGGGAGCTCCAGTGGTCTTGTTCAAAGAGAAAATTAACTTTAAACAAGCTGGAGGGCAGGGTTTTAGAGCGCATCAAGACGCGCCAGCCTTTAGATCCTTTGGACAAAATTTTCATTTGAACTTGATGTTAAGTATCGATCACACGAGTTCTGACAACGGCTGTTTGGAGCTAATGAGATCTGAGCGAATATGTGATTTGCTGCCAGCGGAAAAAGACCTGACCTTGTCAGAGGATTTTGAGATGAGAAACGAGTGGATCTCTGTTGAGACCGACCCAGGAGATATTTTGGTTTTTGACTCCTACATCCCGCACAAGTCAGCAGCTAATCTAACCAAAAATTCCAGAAGAGCTCTATATGCCACCTATAATAAGGCTTGCGAGGGGGATTGGAGAGAAAAATACTATGAAGAAAAAAGACGTGTTTTCCCGCCTGAAGCTGAAAGAGAAAAAGGGGTCACTTACGATTCAAATATTTTCAACCTTGGAAATCCCATAGGCGTAAAAATTTAATTCTTCCGCAGTCAAACAAAAAATTAGAGGCAGATCAAAATGAAAGGAACCGTGCATTACACCGAGGACAACAACATTGCCTTGCTTAAGATAGATAACCCGCCGGTTAACCCTCTTTCTTCGGGAGTAAGGCAGGGACTCTACGACGGGGTAAGTAAGGCTCTCGTGGCCGAACATATTGAGGCTCTAGTTTTGACCGGAATGCATCGGGCATTTATCGCTGGTGCTGACATCGGTGAATTCGGTGAAGCGGCACAAGAGGCTGTAGGGTTAAACGAAGTGATTGAAAAAATTGAGAGTAGTAAGAAACCGGTCATTGCTGCAATAAATGGAACTGCGTTTGGTGGCGGTTTAGAAGTCGCGTTGGCTTGTGATTATCGCGTTGCTTCAGAGAATGCTCCTGTTGGGCTCCCTGAGGTGAAGTTGGGACTTCTGCCTGGAGCTGGAGGCACCCAGAGATTGCCTCGATTAATTGGGTCGGAAAAAGCGTTAGCAATGATTTTATCTGGAGAGCCCTTTTTCGCCTCAGCAGCTAAAACACTTGGAATCATTGATCATGTGGTGGTCCAAGACCTCGTAGAAGAGACCATTGAATTTGCGAAAAACATTGTTTTAGGAGGGAGTAAAACCAGAAAGATTCGAGACATTAGTGATCAGATCATTGAAGATCGTCAAAATTTGAAGATGTTTGAAAGGTTGAAGCTTAGTCTTGAAAAAACGCATCGCGGACAATTTGCTCCTTTAAAAATAGTGGAATGTGTCGAGGCAGCTGTGAGATCAGATAATTTTGATGATGGGTTGGCGACCGAACGCGAAAAATTCTCTGAGTGTCTCAAACACCCTCAAAGAGAGGCATTGATTCATATTTTTTTCTCTGAAAGGGCGGCCAACAAGATTCCTGGCCTTTCAAAAAACGACGTGGTATCTGAAGTAAAAAAAGCATCAGTCGTTGGTGCTGGTACGATGGGTGGCGGGATTGCGATGTGTTTTGCAAATGCTGGTATATCCGTCCGATTGCATGATAACGACGAAGATAATTTAAATCGTGGGATGGAGCTTATTAGGAAAAATTACGCTGGCACGGTTGAGAAAGGTCGGATAAGTCAAGCCGAAATGGATAAGCGACTTTCGTTAATTACGCCCACGATTGAATTTGTCGCATTAGCGGATGGGGATATTGTTGTAGAAGCCGTTTACGAAAACTTGGACCTTAAAAAAGAGATCTTCTCGAAACTGGATAAGGTAATGAAGGCCGACGCTATTCTTGCGTCTAATACATCGGGGTTAGATATTGATGCCATTGCGGCAGTTACAAAACGCCCACACTCAGTATGTGGAATGCACTTCTTTAGCCCAGCCAACGTAATGAAGCTCTTGGAGGTAATTAGGGGAGCTCATTCCTCGAAGGCTACTTTAGCTTCAGCGATGGGTTTAGCGAAAAAATTAGATAAGGTCGCGGTCATGGCTGGCAATTGCCCGGGGTTTATAGGGAATCGAATGCTTAGGGGATACTCCCAACAGGCGCAAATGATGATTTTAGAGGGAGCCTTGCCTGCACAGATAGACAGGGTGATGTTTGATTTTGGTCTTGCCATGGGTCCATTTGCGATGAGCGACATGGTCGGTCTTGATCTGGGTTGGAGGGCCCGCAAAATGGTAGGGGGTTCTAACGAGGTGACCGCTCGGATCCCCGATGAGTTGTGCGAATTAGGGCGGTATGGCCAAAAAAATGGTAAAGGATATTATCAATACGAAGACGGAAGCAGAACGCCAATAGAAGATGCAGATGCAAACGAAGTAATCAGGAGAGTTGCCGCTGAATTAGGGTTTGAGAAAAAAGAATTCTCAAACGACGAAATACTTAAAAGATGTTTGTATCCTCTGATTAATACGGGTGCTAACTTGCTCTCGGAGGGCCACGCTTTGCGCGCGGGTGACATTGATACGGTTTACGTAAATGGGTATGGGTTTCCAAAATACACTGGAGGACCAATGTGGTTTGCAGATACTCAAGGTTTAGAGAATGTCTTGAATGATATTGAGCGTTTTTACAAAGAAACAGGTGATGATCTTTGGCGGCCTGCAGAGTTGCTTAAAACGCTTGCACGTGATGGACGAACCTTCGCCTCCCTTGATACTTGAATTTGGATGGTTTGAGCGATTATGAATGCGTTTTGAGTCAAATATTTTTGCTTAATCGATCACTTGAGATAAGGTTACGCTTTCGGCCAAACAAGGAGCAGAGGTGCCAAATCATTCGTTTTTACCGATCAGAGGACGAATAGAGAATATCCAGATAGAGTCTGAGGCCCTATCAAATAACCTTGTTGGCGACCCATGTAGCAGAACTGTAGCGATTTATTTGCCCGAGAATTATGAGACAAGTGGTGATGAGTACCCATTATTCCTATGTTTAGCGGGCTTTACAGGGAGCGGTTTGGGACAAATTGGCTGGAAAGCTTTTCAGGAAACCCTCCCCCAAAGGATAGAGCGCCTGATTTTTGAGGGAAAAATGGGACCAGGGATCTTCGCGTTTCCAGACTGCTTTACCTCTCTCGGGGGTAACCAGTATATTAACTCCTCGGCTCTAGGAAATTGGTCGGATTTTCTCTGTGACGAGTTAATCCCAAACTTAGAAGCCAGCTATAGATTGAAAAAAAACAGGAAAAATCGAGCAGTGTTTGGAAAATCTTCCGGTGGTTACGGGGCGCTAATTCAAGCAATGACTCGCGCTGACATATGGTCTGGCATCGCCTGCCATTCTGGTGATATGGCTTTTGATCTTTGCTATCTTACTGACTTTCCTGGCCTTTTGCGTAATCTGTCTGTCTATGATGGAAATATTCGAGCTTTTGTAGAAAAGGTAAGAAAGAATAAAAAGGTCTTAGGCAACGACTTCCACAACCTTATGATTCTAGCAATGGCGGCAAGTTATGATCCGGATAAAGATGCTCCCTTCGGTATAAGACTTCCAGTCAGTCTAGATACGTGTGAAGTAATTCAAGAGCGTTGGGATAACTGGCTGGCGTGGGACCCCGTCATGATGCTAGAGACCGATTCTGGACAAACTAATCTCGCTCAGATGGCAGGACTTTTTTTCGATTGCGGTACCAAAGATCAATACAATCTTCTTTATGGCGCTAGGAGGTTAAAAAAGAAACTCGACTCGCTAGAAATATCTCACCGATATGAGGAATTCCCTGATACGCACTCTTCTATTGACTACCGTCTGGATGAGTCACTGCCTTTTTTGTATAAAGCAATCAGCAAATAAAGAGCAAGTTTTCCTTCGCTAAACTGCATCAAATATTTTTATCTCTGGAGCACCAGCTAAGCATCCCCCCAGCTTAGCGCTGGTTGCTTTGAATTCGTCAGATTTTCCATGGACATCCAAGGCAGCTTGGTCCACGTACTGCTCCATAACTACATAAGTGGCTTCTTCTTCCCTGGATCTATGGAGTTCGTAGTAATTATTTCCAGGTTCCTTCTCCGCTACGATGCTCATGAGCTCTTTGAACGTGCTTTCGAATTCTTCTGTTTTCTCTGGCTTGATCTTTAGTGTTGCGACGATACCAACTCCCATGTCTTACTACTCCCTCACTTATAGGTTTTTTATTCTCTTTATTCGGTAAAGCAAGCTAAAGGTTACATAAAATTAGTTTCTTAATCTAGCAGGGTCGCTCTATAGAGTTTTCATAAATAACTATCTCTACCTAAGCATAAAGCATCTTTTTTTGCGTCTTTTCAACTAAAAGGTTTTACAAAGTATCAAATCTACCTGAATCTCGGAAATCAGCTAATGAGGTAAGGTAAATCCAGATTTATCTCTTTTGCTGGTTCATGGTGACTTTGTGCAAATATTTTCTGGTCTTTAATAAAAAAAGCGATACCGTCGAGATAATCAACGGTGGAGTATTGGTCAATTGTTTGGCTGAGCAAGCGATTTTTTATGGTAAAAAGAGTGAAGTCGTGAGAGACGAGAATGTCTAATTGCGGTTGTTTTGCGCCAGCCGTAAGCTTTTCTTTGATAAGTCTACCGAGAATCCGTGACGCTACATCTGGCGACATCATAATGTCTTCAGCGATTCTTCCGCTAAACCATTTTTCTAGAAGAGGAACCATTCCCCCAGATTCTTGCATAGCCATGTACATTTTCATCTGGTCTAGGACATAAAATACACCTAACGCTTCCAATGCTCGTGTTCTATCGCTCTCGCCCCCCATATTTTTGTGGCCATTCGAAACTAACTCAGAGGTTTCGATGCATCTTTCTGGCGGACTTGCATAACCTCTTAATTTGAGGTGTTTCGGGAGTTTCTCTCCCATGCTTTTTGCTAGCTCTCTCCCTTCATCAGTCAGTGGGTTAAGCAGATCGTGTTTCCCGGCAGCATACTCGCGAGCTGAATGACGCATCAGCAAAACTATATAATCAGCGCCTCGATCTGAAACTTCTTTAACTAACTCAACTGTCGAATCTCCAGGTTTCATCTTTTTCCTTAGTTCTTCAAGTAAATTTATTCCTGTGCAAGCCTAATGATAGAGTGTTTTGTTCGATTTATCCTCAAACAAAAAAAACAAGCGAAGATCCCTTTTAATGTTTTAGAAAATCTAACAACTTTGGCTTAAAATGAAATTTGGGCTTTAAAAAAAAGATTTATGCGAGCAAGTGAATTAAAACGAGGCGATTTAGTAGAGTTCGATGGTCAGTCTTGCCTAGTAAAGAAAATCGATACGAGAAGTCCGTCAGCGCGGGGCGCTTCAACGCTTTATAAGATTCGCCTTGACAATTTAGTCACTGGTCAAAAAAAAGAGATAAACGTAAAGGGAGATTTTCTTCTTTCCGAACTTAATTCAGAGAAGTTCAAAGTTCAGTTTTCTTATCAAGACGGCGGCCAGTATTTTTTTATGAACCTCACTGATTTTAATCAGTATGTAGCGGATGAGAGTATGCTTGCTGGTAAGCTTCAGTACTTGAGCGAGGGGCTCGAAGATATCGTGGCAGTCTTTGTTGAAGGAAAATTTCTAGGAATAGAATTGCCTAACTCGATCGTGCTTAAAATTGATGAAACTTCGCCCAGCATAAAAGGCGCCTCAGCTAGCGCCAGAACAAAACCAGCAAAATTTTCAACCGGGTTGGTAGTTCAGGTTCCGGAGTACATTGAGGTGGGAGAAAAAATAAAGATCAACACTACGACCGGCGAATATATTTCCAGAGCATGATCATACGCGCGGATGACATTCCTGAAAAAGAGATCCAATTCTCTGCCATGCGCGCCTCTGGCCCTGGCGGACAGCACGTGAATAAAACCTCTAACGCGGTCCATCTGAGATTCGATATTCTCTCTTCCTCACTGCCAAGAAAAGTCAAAGATGAGCTGCTGGGCCTGCAAGATTCGAGGATTACAAGTGCAGGTCTTTTGGTTATCAAGGCTGGTGCCTTCCGCAGTAAAGAAAAAAATAGAGGCGACGCGCTTGATCGTCTGGACCAGTTGCTGGCCGCGGCGCAAAAAGAGAAAAAAGAGAGAAAAAAAACGCGGCCTTCGTTAGGTTCAAAGAAACGGCGTCTTAGCGCTAAGAAAAAAAGAGCTGATCTAAAAAAGTTACGAAATAAAATTGAAGATTAAAAAGCCTCAGACGCTTATGCTTTTTTCGACATATTCTTTTATTAACTTGTAGTCTGCTTTTCCATTTGGCGCGCGGTTTAAGTCATCCTTGAATAGAATTTTTTTGGGAATTTTATAGGCTGCTAAGTGTTCCCTTGCAAACGCTTTTAATTCTTCCTCACCATTGGTTTTTTGCCCTTGAAGTTGAACTACAGCGGTAATAGCTTGTCCCCACTTCTCGTCTTCGATCCCAACAACCAAACAATCTGCAATATCCTCGTGGAATTTCAATGCCTCTTCTACCTCTTCTGGAAAAACTTTTTCCCCTGCAGTGTTAATGCAGTTGCTCCCGCGGCCCAAAAGAGTAAGGCTGCCGTCCGCTTCTACGCGAACCCAGTCGCCAGGAATAGAGTACCTTTCTCCATTAATGGTCTTGAAGGTTTTTTCAGTCTTTTCTTTGTCTTTATAGTACCCAACTGGGAGAAAACCCTTAACCGCTACCATCCCGGACTGGTCTAAACCAGGTTTAACCTCGATCAGATCTTCAGTGAAAACTTTACAAAAAGGACCCAAGGTGAATTTTGCGACCTCTACCTCTTCGTCTTTAGTGGTTATAGATGTTCCAAGGCCAATTGCTTCTGACGAGGAAAAGGCATCAGAAAGAATTAATTCGTCATTATGTTGAAGCAACCCTGATTTAATCTCTTTTGTCCACATCACACCTGAGGAATGAATAGAGCTAACTGAAGAAATGTCATATTTTCCTGGATTCGAATTTAGAACCTCCAACAGGGGTCTCGCGAAAGCATCTCCTACTATAGTAACGGCCGTAACACGGTTTTGATCTATTGCTTCGAGCGCAGCTTCTGGATCAAAACTTTTCTGAGGAAGAGTAACGCAGGTCCCACCTCCTGACATAGCTCCGATGGCAGAAAGAAGGCCGGTCCCGTGCATGATTGGGGGCAAAGGAAGATTGACTGGCCTCGGGGTTGTCTTAATTCGTTGTACCAATTCATCTAAAGTTTCGCAGGCGGGGATCCCCATTCTGATATTTCCCCCAGCGCCAAGAACTTGAAAAAGATCGTCATGCTTCCACATTACTCCCTTTGGCATTCCTGTCGTTCCACCCGTATAAAGGAATAAAAGATCATCGGGGGAGTGCTTTATCTTTGGTGACGACCCGTCGCCCTCGGTCGCAAATTTTTCATAAGTGCACTCGTTGCCTTCGGCCGTCTCTAACCAGATCTTAACTTTTGGTAATTTGCTCTTGATTTTATTGACTGATTCGCGAAACTCTTGATGGTAGACGACAACGCTTGAGTCTGAGTTGTCTATTAAATAGATCAACTCTTTTTCGATGTAACGATAATTTACATTGACATGCACCAAACCAGCTTTAAAAGCTGCGGCGATACCTTCCGGATATTCCGGTCCGTTTCTTGTGTAGAAAGCTATTTTATCCTCTGGTTTTATCCCATTTTTCAGTAGGTTTTGAGCGATGTTATTGGTTCTTTTCTTGAATTCTTTCCAAAGAATGATCCTCTTTCCATGGACTAGAGCGGGTCTATCGTCCGGGATGACAGGCTCAATAGCTTCGAATATCTCTCCGTAGCTCCAACGTTGGCTCATGTTTTTCTCCCGCTTATTTAACAATCTACAACTAAATATGGGTTTGTATTTGTTAGATCTTGGTAGAGGACACCGTCTTTCATAATCTGCAATTTTGAATGATCTTGAAGCACTCGAATATCATCAAGAGGATCCCCATCTACGATCACCAGATCTGCAAGTGATCCTTCTTCAATCGTCCCCACACTTCCATAGGGGTCGAATGCCAATCCGCCGTTTTTAGTTGCGCAGAGGATTGCTTCTGCGTTGCTCATCCCAAACAAATCAACAAAGTATTCAAGATCTTTTGCGTAGGTCCCATGAGGCGCGATGGAGATCCCATAATCTCCTCCGACGACTAACTTGATATCCGCTTCACGGAGCTTCGCGACCGTTTCAATCGTCGCGTCAATTTCTTTCTGGTAACCTTGAGCTATCACTGTTTCTTTTGTCACTCCGATAGACTCACATTTCTCTAAATATGACACCTCCCATGCAATAGCTGGCCCTACAAAGATATTGTCTTTTTTCTCGTGAAGCATATCTACTGCTTCTTGGTCTAAGTAGTTCGCGTGACCAATAAAATCTACCCCTGCTTTGACAGCTTGCTTCACCGCTGCTGCGGACCTAGCGTGACACGCAACACGCATCTTTCTTCTGTGAGCTTCTTCGACCGTTGCCAATACTTCTTCATCTGTAAAAGATAGTTCACCGGGCGGGTTCTGTTTATTTATTGCCTCTCCATCGATAAATATCTTTACAACATCTACCCCAATTTTCCTTTGCTCTCTGACTGCTTTTCTTAGCGCCCAAGGACCGTCTGCGATCTGACTTAAGCCTCCTCCTGAGTCGACATTGCTTGCGGTGGCTCCCAAATCCCTTCCCGCAGCAAGCAACCTTGGTCCAATCACTGTGCCTTGCAAAATGGCTTCACGAAGCGCAACGTCGATTTTGTAGGTTGATCCGAAACTTACCGCTGAAGTAAATCCGGATCCCAGCATAAGTCTGGCGTTTCTGACTGCAGTCAATGTAGCCTCTTCGACCAGAGTTTCGCCAATTGCAAATGGACTGGCGTCGGCAAAAGAAAGGTGTGCATGAGTTTCAGTCATTCCAGGCATGACGAATTTCCCTTCAAGATCTTTTTCGATCGTATCTCGCGGCAACTCGGGTAGTTCGGCCGCTTTACCCGCGAACCTTACTCTGTTGCTGGTTATCCATATTGCTGAATTCTCAAGAGAACTATTGTCAGTTCCAGCGAACAGCTTCAGATTCTTCAGTAAATAATCCATTACCTTCTCCTAGTTCAGTCTCAAAAGCGCCTCAGCATTCGGGGTTAGGCTCGCTGCAAATTCGTCAGCAGCGGACGGAGTATCCCAACCACCAAAATTGGTGCCATAGACTAACCGATTATTTCCCACGACTTCGACGAGACGATTATGAGCAGTCTCACCGTCGACGTGGGCGTCGAACCAAAGTTTTTGTAGCATGTGACTAAATCCATGTTCTCTTATTGAGTCGGGTATCCAGTTACCAAATTTTGTCATGCCCACAAATCTATCGAAAAGATATGGAAGCCCACCTCCGCCATGCGAGATACAGATGTCTAAATTAGGGTGTCTTTCTAGCACTCCTCCAAAAAGGAGGGTAGCGCATGCAAGCATTTCTTCATACGGATACCCAAGCAAAATAGTTAAGTTGAACCTGTCGAGTCTCGAATCATCGGGTCCTTTGTCTCCTCCTGATGATGCAGGATGCAAAAAAAGTGGCACATTCATCTCAACTAATGCGGAATAAAAATCATCAAGAATAGGGTCGTCAATGCCAAAGGGATAATGTGTTCCCGTATACGCGGCTACTAGTCCCAGTTCATTTATCGCCCGATCTAGTTCCTTGATTGCAGCATTTACGTCTTGCATGGGCAACGCTGCAGATCCCAGTAGCCTGCTAGGATGTTTGCTCACGACCTTTGCCATGGTGTCATTCTGGATCTGGCAAAATTTTATCGCTGTTTTTGCAGGAATGTGGTGAAACATGGTTAGTGGGTTTGGTGAAAGCATTTGCACATCGATTCCATCTTGCTCCATTCTTTCCAAGCGCAGGTCAACATCCATGAAAACGGTGTTCCGATAATTGATCGGTTTTAGCTGGTAGTCTCCTACCCTAAAGAAACTTAACCCGTCTTTGTCGGTCAGCAGCTCTGGACCATACTTTCCAGCAATTCCAAACACTTCTTCGAAAACCGTGTGCGCATGAAGGTCAATTACCTTGCTCATAGTAGGCTCTTCTAATCTTTAAAAAAGGAAGTTTTTTTCTCTCCATTTGGTCCATAAACAGGCTCACCTTTTTCAACCAGGTAAGCCTGATTAACGCTTTCGGTAAGACCAGAGTCCCTGAGAAGTTCAGCCATTTTAGCGTAGTTCGGGTGATCAAAATGTGCTGCAAGGGTCTCGCTGTTTTCCCAGAGCTCATAGACTTGGATTCTTGTTGGTATTGATGGATCTGGAGCGAAGCAGTAGTCATGACATCCCTCTTCTTCTTCTCGCGTTGCTAGTTGAACGTCCCTCGTCAACTCGACTGCGCGATCTCTTTTTTCTTCTGTTTCAAATCCTAATGCAGCTACAACAATAATCATTTTTATTCCTCATTCATTGAATCTCTCTCAAGAGATGCTAAACCAGAACTATTTTAGATGTAAGAGTAAGTTGTTAATTCTCTGATTCTCTCGGTAATATCTTATTTGAGCATTTTTTCTAAAAACTTAAAGTCAAAGGACTGTTTTTTCTGATAGCTTAAGCATGATTGCTTTTTAAGATTAAAAAAATGGAATTAGTAAGATTGCCTGCTCAGCCCCGTACCGCTCCTTGGCCAACCGAGAGTTGGTCAAGAAAAGATCCGAATCCCCAAAAACCAGATGATTTTCAGCGCATTATCGATAGCCTTTTTAATCCGACAAGTCAATTTGGTTATACCTATGCTCTGTTGATCGTCAAAGAAGGAGAGCTAGTTTTCGAAAAATATGGTTACGGCTCTAATTCATTTTATCTTCAATACTCGTGGTCCATTGCTAAGAGTATTACCCATGCTTTAGTTGGTGCGTTGGTAGCTGACGGGAAGTTAGATATTTATGAACCACTGTCATTATCAGAATGGTCGGAGGACTCAAGATCAAAAATCACGATAGACCATTTGTTGAAGATGTCTGGTGGTCTCCAATTCAATGAAGACTACGTTGGCCAGAGCTCTTCGGACGTTATCAGCATGCTTATGTTCGAAGGCCGTCATGACACAGGAGCTTTTGCGGCTAATCAACCACTTTTGAATAGCCCCGGGAAGTTTTGGAGCTATTCTAGTGGGTCAACAAATATTATATGCAGGGTCTTGAAGAGAATAGTGGGGGATGGTGCAAATGGGATGATTAAATATATGAATAAGCGCCTTTTTGAGCCCATTGGAATAAGAACGGCGACACCTAAATTTGATGCGAGTGGGACTTTTATTGGGTCTTCGTTCCTCATGGCAATCCCCCAGGATTTTGCCAGATTTGGTTTGCTTTATCTTCGAGGGGGAGTCTGGGAAAACAGACAAATCCTCTCGAAAGATTGGATAGATTATGGCCGAACTCCTAGTTTTAAAGATGAGAAACAATGCTATGGGGCGCATTGGTGGATTAATCCAAACGATCTTACACAATTTTACGCTAGCGGTTTTGAAGGACAGACTCTTTTGCTAGATCCAAATAAAGACACTATTGTTTTGCGGCTGGGCAGAACTCCAGATCTCGAGGCAGCCTCTTTACGATCTAAGCTTTATGATCTGGTTGATTCTTTATAAAATATCCGAGTCTTCAATAAACGAAAAAATTACGAGCCGGTAAATCTTCCAGGCCTTTTCTCCGAAACAGCTTGCACTCCTTCCTTATGATCATTGGTCCCTTGGAGCCATTTTTGCTCTCTGCTCTCAATGGTGGTTACGTCGTTAACCGCCTCAGCCAGGCCAGGTCTCATTTGTTCCCGCATGGACATTAGTGCGAGCGGTGCATTTTCTGCGATTTCTGTAGCCAGCTCAACCGCGGATGAACGAACCGTCTCGTTGTCAGTGAATACATCGCCTAGACCCCACCCATAAGCCGTTTCTCCGTTAACTCGTCGGCCAGTCATGAAAAGTAGATTTGCTTTTTGCGCACCAACAATTCTCTCAAGTGTATGAGTTAATCCAAAACCAGGTGTGAAGCCCAGTTTCACAAAATTGGCCGTCATTCGCGTCGCTGGGCAAACCACTCTGAAATCTGCCATTAACGCCAGACCAAAACCTCCTCCAACAGCGGCTCCTTGGATCGCTGCTACCACCGGTTTCCTGCATCTAAAAAGCCTCACGGCCTCGTCATATAGAGGATTTCTGTCGCTCTCTGTTCGTGTTTCTAGCTCGGCAGATTTTTCTGAGGATGAGAAGTTTGCGCCAGCGCAGAAATGTTTTCCTTCGGCACACAAAACAATTGAACGGATGGCTTGTTCCTCGTCTATATCTTCAAAGCAATCTGCTAGGTCCATAATCAACTGGTGATCAAAGAAGTTATTTGGCGGTCTTCTGATCTCGCATTGAGCCACGTTTCCTTCTAGTTTCGTTACTGAAACATCTCCATATTGCTCTTTCATTAAAATTCTCCAATCCTCTTTATTACGTTTTAATTCAAAGATGTTATTCAAAGGTTCTCTTTGTCGGCTGTATACCCTTGGGCCATTTATCGAAATTCTCGCTGACTTTCTCTCCAATCTCAGCTACAGACCAAGGCTCCTCTGTATTATCTTTGATTGCAATCTCTTGCGCTTGCCAAGATATCAGTTGGACGCTATTTCCGGCTACAAGAAACTGTCGCCCTGTTACCTCTTTAGCGTCGTCAGAACCGAGCCAGACTACGAGAGGAGATACTTTGTCGGGCGATAATAGTTCTTCCATATTTTGTCCCTCTGGAAATATGTCTGCCGTTAGTCGCGACCATGCTGCTGGGGCCAAAGTGTTGACTCTAATTCCGTACTTGAGACCCTCTTGGAAAAGACACCGAGCAAATCCAGCGATACCAGCTTTCGCGGCCCCATAGTTAGTTTGACCGAAGTTTCCTAGCAAGCCAGAAGTAGATGAAGTGACGACGATACTTCCTCCGTGATCCTGAGCTAACATTTGGTTATATGCATGTTTGACTGTTAGGTAAGTGCCCCTTAGGTGAACCTCAACCACTAAATCCCAATTTTCGTTTTCCATGTTCTTAAACGATTTGTCTCGAAGTATTCCCGCATTTGCTATTAAGAAATCAAGTTTCCCAAATTCTGCTACAGCAAGCTGAATCATTGCTTTGACATCTTCTTCATTGGTAACGTTTCCGTAATCGGCTACCGCGCTTCCGCCCAGGTCTTGGATTTTTTTTACGACTTGATCTGCCATCCCTGAGCTTTCGCCTGACCCATCTCGGGCCCCACCAAGATCGTTGACGACTACTGAAGCTCCTTCTTTTGCTAACAGCAGAGCGTGTGTTTCACCTAACCCCCCTCCGGCGCCTGTTACCAAAGCCACCTTTCCATCTAACATTCCCATATTGAAGATTCCCAAACGGTTAAAAATTAAGAGGAGAGTTAATCATAATCGAGAGATTAACTTCAACTTGTTAGCAGCCATTAAAAAGTGTAGGTGTGACCTTCTTTAGCCCAAGAGTGAAAGCCAGCATCACTAGCTTTTTTCAAATATTTTTGCCAATCATCCCCATAATGCATAAGTACAATTTTTTCACGCAAACTCCTGGGTAAAGCGCATAACTCGTCCAATGATGCGTGTACTCCGCCTGTAAAAAGTTGACAATCATGAAAAATTATTTCAAAACCGAAGAGCTCGTCGTAATGTTGAATAAGATCTTGATCAAATCTAGTATCGGAGGTGAAGAAGACTTTGTTATCCAAAATAATTCCACAGCTCCAGGCGCACTCTTTCCAAGACCTCGCACTATCAGGGAAATGCAGAGTTCTTGGCATTTTTACGTTTAGCGATCCTATATCAACTTCTTCTGTTTCTCTTGGAAAATCTTTCAATTTTGTTGGTCTTATCACGTCCCAGAGGTCGGAAAAATCAAGGGGAGTCTCCTCTGAAAGCTCCGCACCTCCTCTAAGACTTTGCTCCCATAAAATTTTCTCATATGTCTCGTTGATTACCATCTTTGGTTTAGTCTTTAAAACATACCTCCCCAATAAGTGAGCCTCTTCCAAACCTCCGACATGGTCCGCATGGCTATGCGTGATTAAATAGGTATCTATATCTTTTAAGTTAACTCCAACATCAAAAAGAGATTGAGAGCAGGTGCCCCCGCAATCAATTAAGATATTTCTGTCTCCTTTTGCTACCAATATATTGTTTTGTTTTAGTGTCTTTGCAAACGCCGAGCCGCACCCAATAAAATAAATCGAGAGTTCTCCTTTCGTTGATAAGGGGACCTTTGTGACCGGCTTTTTAGATATTTTCATGTCTTGTTGCTTTTAGAAAAAACATCCTCCAAAAAAATGCATTAAACCGTAAAGTAAGTTTAAAATCTTTATTAACCTGTTTGAACACAATGTTTTATATTTTTGCAAACCTAGATTAGCTTAAAATAAGCCTTTGTTCTAAAGATTTTCGATCCCGAAATCGATCATTTGTAAAGTGCTCTGTATTGGTAGCCATCTTAAAAAAATTTATTATAAATCCTAGAACTTCTCCACTTTATGTTGTCAACCAAAAAGGGGGCTCAAGTTCGCTACAGAATTGTTTCCTAAATTGATTTTCAGAGCCTTAGAAGTTGTTCTTTATGCCTCCAGCGCTCATCTAGCCATAATTTAGTGCTTATAATTTCTTCTGCTCTGAATTCTTTAATCGTAATCGCAATATCGTTTTTCGAGCCAGATAGCCATCTCCAGAAGTTAGTGTCCTCGTCAAGGTATTTAATGGTTATATCAACCACTGGGGTGTCTGGCAGCACAGTTTTCAGGGCTATCTCCAAGCCTCCAGTTTTCGGTTTAAGGAGGCCTTTGTAAGGAGATTTCTGCTTTTTGTATTTTGTCTCGGTATAGCGGGTTCCTTCCGCGAAAATCAGAAGAGCTCCGGGTTCCTCGCTTAACTCAGCTGAGACAGATTGTATTGACGAGAGATCTTGATCTCGAGATCTAGCTCCCTTCCCTCGATATAGTCTAGGAAATCCCAACGCGAAGCATAACCAGCCAACTATCGGCAACCAAGCGAGTTCGCGTTTTATGAGAAATTTTGCGATGGTTCCACTGTCACATATTAGTCCCTGTAAAATGGGTATATCGAACCAGGTTTGATGATTTGCTACTACTATCGGTGCCGAATGCGCGGGCATATGGCCTTCAATACTTAAGTTGATTCTCAGTATTTTTTTAACCCAAAAGCTATTAAGCTTTGCCGCCGCAATGTAAATGAATTCTATGTAACTTATTATTACCTCTCTTGCTTTATTATTTTTATTCAGAATTTTTTTTAACGCAGCAAGAAAAAATATCGGAAACATCCAAAATCCCAGATTTATGATCACCACAATCACTGATAAAAAGCTAACAGAATTAAACCAGATTAGCTTAATCGGGTTGTTTAGTGCCATGTGTCTCCCGCAACTTTTTTTGGCTTTTTAAATCAATGACGTGTTCTAGCATACCACTGATTCTATTCGAAGATCTGGACGTGGCTGTTTCCCATGTTTTTTTATCGGAGAAAATAGTAATGGTTTTTGGCCCTAGTGATTGCGGTGTAAACAAGCTCACGATTAATAAGATTTGGATTGTCGGTGTCATCGTCTATCAAACCCAATATGAAAAGTACATGGTCGAACTCCGATCCTTGTGATTTATGCACGGTGATTGCGAACGATGATTCGTGAGATGGAAGTTGTATTTCCGCTACTTTTTGTTTGAGCCCATCGAACTTCACAAAAAAAGTTCCACTGGCTTTGTCTTCAAGGCAAATCCCAGTGTCTCCATTAAATAGTCCAAGCCTGTAGTCGTTTTCAGTTATAATGATAGGCCTGCCATGATAAAAAGCGTTGCCTGATTCTTTTAAACCTTTCTCTTCTAAGAGCCACTCTATCTCTTGGTTTATTTGCACCGAACCCATTGTCCCTCTTCTGCGGCTGCAAATAATTACTGAGGTGTTGGGATTTTCCTCGCAACTAAATTCTTTTTTCTCATTGGATGAGAAAATATCTAGATTTTTTTCTGAATAGTTTCTAATTAAGCTAGATAAAGCTTTTTTGTCGGAGAACTGAAAGATAACTTTATCGTCGATGATGACGTTATTTTTTGATCTTGTTCTAAGCTCCTTTGCCAGCTTCCCGATACCGCTTTCAGGTTTGAATCGATAAACATTTTCAAGATTGCATACGGTGTCCTGAAAAATTGAACTTTTCGTAATACCAATTTCTCCGACAAATGGCTGGGCTATTTTTCTAAAGTCCTCTGAAAAACTCTCGCCCTTCGAGCAGAGATCCGAGAGAACACTTCCCGCCTCTACAGAAGGAAGTTGTTGCGGATCTCCAACGAGTATGAGTCTGGTTTGATTGTCTATTGCATTTAACAGGCGATATATTAAATTCAAATCGAGCATTGAGGCTTCGTCGATCATCATGATATCCGCCGCGAGTTTATTTCCTTTCCCAAATTTCCACTCTTTTCTACTTATTGTCGCTCCCAGCAAACGGTGAATGGTAGATACTTCCGAGGAAATAATATTTTGTAACTCAGATTTGTTGATGGCTTCTTGAAGACGTCTTGCTGCTTTCCCTGTTGGCGCGGCGACGCTAACCCGAGCACCAGGCTCTAGCCGGTTGATTAAATCAAGAATATTTACAACCGTTGTTGTCTTCCCTGTTCCGGGACCTCCAGAGATTACCGTCAGTTTTTGAGTCATTGCCATGAAAGCTGCGAGTTTTTGTTTAGAAAAACTCTCTCCAAATACTATACGGAGAGAGTCTTTGAGTTCAAGGTGTACCCCAGTACCATGCTGTTCGGCGCGATTAAAAAGCATGCTCGCGACTTCTCGCTCAAGTTGGAAATGCTTGTTAAAATAAAGTTTGTTGTTAAAGATAATAAAAGGACATTTATCGGTTGGGCCGCCTACCGCTGGGTGGCTAAGCAATTTCTTCTCGTCGTCTTTCTTGCCCGCTAAAGATATACATGAATGGTGATCAAAGGCCCTTCGAAACAGGATATTTGCGTAATCGCTGAATAATGAATCTTGGAGCCCTGTTTTTCGTTCGACAAGACTGATGAGGAATCTGGAGACGGGCGAATCATCACTTCTCATTTTTGGCGCTCATATACCCATCAATTTTTTCAATTAAAGCTTGATCGGGTCGAGTAAAAAAAACACCGTTAGTCTCTTCGGAGTCGACGCCACGAAGAAAGAAATAATAAACTCCGCCAAAATTTTCTTCATACGCATAAGATGTCAAATCTCTTTTAAGCATTCTATGAAGAGCGACAGTATAGATAAGATACTGCAGGTGATAATCATGTCGCGTCATTGAATGTGACAAGCTTTCTGTGTTGTAACTGATGTCATTGGCACCAAGGAAATTTGATTTGTAATCAAGCAAATAGTATTTGCCATCTCGTCTGAAGACCAGATCAATTATGCCGGTCATAAAGCCTTCGATACGCAAATCCTTCTGTCCCCGCGATGAGATAAAACCTTGTTCAAACAAAAATTGAATCATTTTTTCAGTCTTAGACAGTGAAAAGAAAAATTCTAACTCTGCAACTCGGTCTTTGTTTTTTAAATCTTTAAGTTTGAGAGGGCCCAAGTCGGTGCTGAGTATTTTATCTATCCATTCTTCTAACACGATCAACCAACTGTCTTCGAGGGCAAGGTTTGATAATAATTTTCTGCACTCTGCTGAGTGGCTAGGCGCTTCAAAATCTATTTTTTCTAGCAAACTATGCATCGCGAGACCTGTTTTAATCCCCCTCGGGAAATGATGCTTTGACCGTTCTTGATTTTCTATTTGGATGCTCGTTTCAATTCCTCCGTCATCAAAGTCGCGAGGGCCAAAATTTTTTTCAGCAGCTCTTTTTATCATTCCTGAGTAACTAAGTATCTTCCATGTAGACTTAATATCAGGTTTTTTTTCAGGGGGCTCCGGTGAAAAAATGCTTTGCTGAGGTAAAGGCTCTTCTATCGTTTTGCTCGTTATTTTTTCGACCTGATATATGGAAGATGGCAGAGTTGAGGAAAGATGTTGGTAAAGCGAATCGTTCTCTTTTAATTCGCGTAATGACAAAATGCGGGCGATAGCAGTCTTAGACATATTTTGATCAACCTTAGGCAAACCGATATAACATCGATATTTTGCTCGCGTCAGTGAGACATATAGCAGTCTTACTTCCTCGTCAAGTTCCTCGATTTCTTCGAGGGCAGCGATTTCAGAATCACTACGGAAATCTAGACAGGCTTTGTGGACTCCGTCCTGAGGTAAATGCGCGAATGCTAACGATTTTTTGTTTGTTTTTGGTTTTTTCTTAAAAGGATAAGGCAAGAACACAATGTCAAACTCTAATCCCTTGGATGAGTGCATGGTCAAGATCTTTACCAGCTCCTCATCCGTATGTGGTCGTAGGGCATATTTCTCGTTTTTGAAGGAATCCTGGTTGACGTATTTTGATTTTAACCAAGCCAATAATTCTGATGTTCCGGGTGAAACTGCTTCTCTCTCTTGCAGCAATTCTGTTAGATGGCGGAGGTCAGTTATTTGCCTTTTCCGTTCCGCTTTCTCAAGAAGATTAGATGCAAGCCGTCTTTTTTCAATTAGGAGCGCTACCATCCGTCCGAAACCGTCAGTCATCCAGGTCCGCTGATAATTCTGAAATTCCTCTATCACCGACAAGCGATGTGAGTCGTCCTCTATGTCCAACGCCTCGATCTCAACCGGCGGGCTGCCAATTAAAGAGGTTGATAGAGCCGCTTTCAATTTACCTATATTCTTTGAACAAATAATTGCTCCCAGGATCTGGATAAGATCGTGAGCTGTTTGTTGTTTGAAAACGCTGTCATTTGATAAGTTAATCGCTTCGATCTGGAACTTTTCTAAAGCTTTTTTAACCATCTCTGCGTCTCTTCTCGTGGCTACCAAAAATGCGATTTGACTTGGTTTGATGGAACAGCCCCCAATTTGTAGAGATTTCCCTCTTATTATTTCGGCTGCTTTAAAAGCTGCATGATTGATTAGGTTTCTAGCGGATGCCCGCTTATAAGAGAGTTGGTCGTCATCAACAAAGATATTAATCGCGGTGGTTTTTTCATTTTCCCAAGTAACTTCTGGGAGTTCTCTTTCGGAGGGTGACGAGCTGGGAAGATATTTTATGTCAGCGCTTTCTCCAAATATTGATTTTGCTTTAAAGAGATCATTTATTGCATCGATGTAACTTTTGCTAGACCTCCAGTTTTCAGAGAGTGAGTGCGTGCTCGTGGCTGTATTCTTTGCGTTGAGATAGGTGAAAATATCAGCTCCCCTGAAATTATATATTGCTTGTTTGGGGTCCCCGATAAGCAATAGAGAAGCCCTTGAGTCTTTTTGGCCATATATTTCGTGAAAAATATTCCACTGGACGCTGTCGGTGTCTTGAAATTCGTCTATCATGGCGATCGGCCATTTCTCGATTAGTTTTTTCTTTAGCGAAGAATTTTTTTTAAGAATTGCGTCTTCAACTTTCGGCAACAAATCATCAATTCCTAGGAATTCGGAAGAGGAGCGAGAGATTATTACCTGCCCCTTGATATGCTCAAATGCTTCTATCTTCAAGCCAACTTTGTAGTTTTCGATTAAGAGCAGCAATCCATCGATCATTCGAAAAATTGGGTGTGCTAGTGGCGAGCTGTCTTTTTTTATTTTGATGATTTTATCTGAGGTAAAGATTTCCCAAAGCGCGCTCGTTAGATCTATCTCATCAGTCCGACAAAAATCCGTCATTGCGCTCGCGTTAGTTTTAATTTTTGAATTCTTTCGAAGCCCTGATTCAGCTATTACCGACTCTAGGTCGTCTCCGATCCAAGTTCTCTTGATCTTTTCTGCTTTGTTTAAAATATCAGTTTCAGAGCCCAGTATTTTTTTAGGATTCACTGACAATTCGCCGCGATAGAGAAACCTGGCGATGGAGTTTTCTAAGGTTTTAGGTGTATCCCAAATTGAAAGCGCAAGTTTTTGGATCGATGGCGAACGTAAAAGGATGTTCGACCTAAAGAAATCCTCGCACGCCGTTTGAACATTTCTTGATTTCTCATCAGAAACTTCCTGATTGAAAAATGAACCGCATTCAAACGGATATTCTTTTAGAACCTTCGCGCAAAAGCCATGAATGGTATATACCGATGCTTGATCCACCATGCGAAGAGCGTTGACAAGAAGCTGCTTATCTTGATGTTTGTCTGAAGAGGACTCAACTAGATTCCTTAGAAAAAGATCCTGACTTGATATTTCGAAAGCTCTCTTGGCCTCCAAAACTCTTCTCCTTACGCGGGTTTTGAGTTCATCCGTGGCTGCGATGGTAAAGGTTAGGATTAGAATTTCATCGATAGCCAAGGGTTCAGATCTAGCTTTGCCTCTTCCTAGAAGCAACAGGATAACGAGGTTGCAGATGGTGTACGTCTTACCTGTGCCTGCGCTTGCTTCGATGAGGTGCACGCCTCTGAAGTCGATTTGATCAGCTATCTCACTAGTCATTGGTAAGTGTTTTCTCTAAAGGCTCCCAAATTTCAGCAGCCAAATCAGCAAAGTTTTCGTTAAATGACTCTGTAAGGTCGAAAAGGTTGTTCCAGTATGGATCCGGCCCTTCAGAAAAACTATATTCGTTGGTCCATTCAGCTACCAATTTATCAAGCGCTGGTTTTTGATCTTTTCCATTTTTTAAATCTCTGTTAAGGGTTCTCGCTTGTTTTGGAGGGAAAAAAACAGGTGTCTCTATGCCCTTTTGATATACCCGTATAAAAACCGAAAGATATTTTTTAGCAGTTCTTGCCTCGATGGGTTGTAGGGATAAAGTTCGGATCTGATCTTTATCTCCCCTGTGAACCAACTTGGTCTCTATTTCTTCGATCAGGTTTGCGGCGAGATGCGTAATCCAGTCCTGCAAGATTTGACGATCTTTAAGCCTTCCGACTCGTGCTTGAATTATCGCCTCTTGGTAAACATTCTGAATATCGATTTGTAAGTTGAAAGGCCCGATCGCGACCGCTTTTTCGATTTGTCGTTTGCTTCTCATTTCGTTTGCTATTACCGAGTAGATTTCCTCGCCTCTTCTAATAGCTTTTTTTAAGAGTGTCGCTCCTAGCGCATTTGAAGGTATAAGTCCCGCGTGAAGCGTCTGGGAGTATAAATCCTCAATTGACTCATTTTGTTTTAAAGATTCAAGGGCGGCTTCCGCGATTTTATAATCATCCAGGGAACTTGCCTCGAAAGGTTCGGTATCTAAAACGATGTTTGCCTCTCTCTCGTAATACACCCCTAATTTCTTTTGAAGAAAAAATTTCGCAGAATGACCAAAGAAAGCCTTCAATTCACTAAGGCTAACGTGATCTTGCTGCAGTGCCTGGCCATTTAATGCTGAACCTTCTATAGGAGCATGTCTTTCTTCTTCTTTATTGAACCATGTGCTCGAGAAAGTTTGAGCCTCGTCGCCTCGGAAATATTTTGAGTCATAGGGGTTGAGCTTATGCGTCACGAGTTTTTGTTCCTCAAAAACAGTCTCTAGGTACTCGTGCCATTCACTAACTATTGCCGATGGAGCTGAGCTGAGATTTTGATTCGCATTTTCACCAACGTAACTGACATAAAAAATTTCTTCGGCAGCTAAAATCGACTCAAGGAAGATATATCTATCATCTTTGTTTTTTGATCGGTCTCCCTTTCGTATATCCTTGCGCTCTAATCTTAGATCAAAAGTGTTTGGATTCTCAGTTCTTGGGAATTCTCCTTCATTGAGTCCAAGTATGCAGATCATCCGATAAGGTATTCCTCGCATTGGCAGAAGGTTCGAAAATGTTATTCCTCCCGAAGTGGATCGACTGATTGAAATCTGATCTTCGAGCTTGTCTTTCAGGGCGCGGAGAAAGGTTTCTCTTGAGATTTCATCCTTGAACTCCGCTACTGATGTCTCGAGCTTCAAATCCTCTAATGCCGCGCGGAGTTGCCTCTCAAGCATGACTTCAGTTTCTTTCGGATCGAAAAACTTCACCAGCAGCTCTTGTATTATTTCAAGCCATCTTTCGATTGGGTATTGGTTATTTATTTGTTTCCTAAACTTATCTAGGTGATCCATAAATCGGCATAAAGACTCCAACAGCGAAGCATCTTCGAGGGGTATTTCCATTGGTTGTATTTCTTGCCATGGGCCATGATTCTCTCGCATAACGACGCCCATAAGTAATCTGTCCAGACCAAATCTCCAAGTATTTCGATCATCAGGGGGGAGGTCCCAGTTTTTACCCTTGGATTCCCCATCTAGTTCCCATCGAATTCCAGAATCACTGATCCAGATTGAAAGTTTCTCCAAATCATCAGAGTTAATTGCGTGTGCTCTGGCAATAGAGGGCACTTCAAGGAATTCGATTATTTCCTGGCCTGTAATACGGCTATCGGGTAGAGACAAAAGTTTTATAACACTGTTGAAAAAAGATGGATTCTCTTTGAGAGCGGAACTATTGATTGAAAACGGTATTTCGTTTTTGAAGTTTGCCTTTATGATTGCTGCGTAAAGTTGTATGTCTGGGGCAGCGACGAGAATATCTTTTGGTTGCAAAGCCTCAGTTTTACTAAGAGCTCTAAATATCTGATCTTTTAAAACCTCTATCTCTCTTGTTCTGCTGTGACAAGAATGAATTTGTATTGACTGATCTGACCTCACAGTTTCTCGGCCATGCTTTTCCGAGAAAACATTCTCTTCACTATAACTGAGATTAAAGATTTGGTTCTTAACGAAGCCAAGGTCCGTTTTTCGATTTGGCTCGCTGAAGATATCAAACGTTTGCAGATTTTCAACATCGTTTAATAACTCAAAATAATCTCTTCCCATTTGCCCAAGAGAAGCAAGTATGGGCTGCCCTGTTTCAAAATAACTTTCCTGAAGAACTGGTGAAGTATTATTTCTGATCGCCTTCAAAGATCTTCGGGCCCTTTCTGCCTCAGAGATGATATCTCCCCAATATTCGTGACATGGATTTAGAAAGTAGATGTCAACATCCATGAACTCGGAGAGTCGCCGAAAAGTCTCTATTTGGATAGGCGGCATTGAGGACATTCCAAAGATCGAGAGTTTGGGCCATGGCAAGTGGGCGTCTCGACTGATTTTGTTCATTGCGAGCTTGTGAAGAGCTGCCCTGTGAAGTTTAGATTTGCTTTTCAAATCCTCTCGAAGCTCTTGCCAAAGAGACGCCTGCCATTCTTCCTCTTTAGAAGCAAAGCCACGCTTGCTTGACTCCCAGGCTAAAACCCAATCGGGCCGGTACATCAAATATTCGTCAAACAGTGAGGCGAGCTCATTCGATAGCTCGTAAAGGCGCAGGTTTCTTTTTTTTTCCGGGTCCAAATAGTTGGAGATGTCTTGATTTGAATATTGGCCTCTTTCTAATATTCTCATTAATCTCCAAACCATTATTTCTCTTTCGTAAGGGGAACGATCAAGATCGGCGATTTCTGGCGTTAAGCACTTATAAAGCTTCCACAAAAATGATGCGGGGAGTTGAAAGTCAATGTTCGAGGAAATTCCTTTGAGCTCGGTTATCTGCAGCTGCAACCAGTATCTAAGTTCAAAGCTTTGAGTGATAACTGTTGAACTCTTGAAAGGGTCTTTTACTTCGGGTTCATTTCTACAGAAAGCGATCGCTAAATTGTGCATTTTATTAGATTGGAATAATCGCAACATTCCTTTTACATCCCTACTTTTATGTTTGAATCTTTAAAAATACCTAGCATCGCGGCTTTTAGAACCTGTCCCTGTCAAATTTCCTACCATTGGTGGACTGAAGACACTAAGCCTAAATTCCTAATATAATGCCATATTCAGAAAGGGAATCACTTGCCAAAATATTTGCCAATCACCGCTGCCTGTATTTCAACGGGTATTGGCGGCTTAGTCGCTGTTTACACTAGGCTATTGGTCCAAGGATATGATCCTGTTTCCCTTGGTGTTCTTCGTTACGGTATCGCCTTGATCTGTCTCTTGACTGGAGTTCTGTTTGTTCGTGACAGATTCATAAAAAGAGTTGATCGTGTGCCAATGGCCCTGATTGGAATACTTTTCTTTAGTTTCTTTCCTATTGGTTTTTCAGTTGCTTTGAAATACACGACGGCAGCTCAGGGTGCTCTGGTTTTTTCTGTGATGCCGATAATAACAATTATTCTCGCTGGCCTAGCAAGACGAGAAAAAATAACGCTTATGAAGCTCTTCGGCTCATTTTTAGTTTTTTTTGGTGTCGCATCGGTCGTCGATTTAGATTTTCAGGGGAAGGGTGAGACCTTCTTCGGCAATCTGATCATGTTCTGCATGGCTTTCTTGGGCGCTGTTTTTAATGTGCTCGCCCGACCTTACCTTCAAAAATACAATAAACTCTTCGCAACCACTTGGTTTATGTTGTGGGGTTGGCTAGGCATGGTCGCGGTTTTAATTAGCTCCAGCGAGCTCAACTTTTATATTCCTCCACCAGATATTTGGTTAATTATCATTCTGTTGGGCTCTCTCGGAGGAGCGCTTCCTATTTTCTTGTTTAACTGGGCCTTGGGTAACATTGAGTCAACAAAGGTTGCCGTAAGCATAGGGTTTAATCCTCTAGTGGCTGCTTTGGCAGGCATTTTTGTTCTGTCAGAAGCGGTTAATGCGGCAATGTTTTTTGGTTTAGCTATGGTGGTGTTCGGTGTTTTAGCTGCGAACTGGAGCAGTCGATAGGGACCTCCGAGGAGTGTTCGAAGCTTAAAAAAATTGATTTAAGTTTAAGCGACATTCATTCATGCTCAGGTCACGAAGGAGTTCTAACTTATTTTAGGAGGTTGTTATATGGTTTACGCTTATCAGACTCTAGAAGTTACTCAGAGGGTATCGGTTGTCGAAGTTACAATTAACAATCCACCGCTGAACGTGATGACTCTGCAGCTTTATTCCGATTTAGTCGAATTTACCGAAAAGGTCGAGCATGATGATTCCGTGAAAGTAATAATTTTTCAAAGTGCAAACCCCGACTTTTTTATTGCTCATTTTGATGTCGAGGCCATATTAGAGTTTCCAACTGATTCGCCAGCCAAAAGATCAGAGAAACTCTCTGATTTTCATCTGATGTGCGAGAGAGTAAGGACCATGCCCAAAGCAACAATTGCAAAGATTGCAGGCAGGGCAGGAGGTGGTGGCAATGAATTTGCCGCTTCCTGCGATATGCGGTTTGGTCTGCTAGAGAAAACTATTTTTAACCAAATGGAAGTTGCGCTGGGGATCCTGCCAGGTGGCACCGGCACCCAAAGTCTCCCTCGGTTAATTGGTCGGGGGAGAGCAATGGAGGTTTGTCTAGGCTGCGATGATTTGGATGCCAAAACTGCTGAGAGTTGGGGTTATTTAAACAGGGCGTTTAATTCTAAATCTAAACTCGACGAATTTATAAAAAATTTAGCAGACAGAATTTCATCCTGGCCGATTGAAGCAATTTCTAGATGTAAGGCTTCGATTAATAACTCAGAAACATCCTGGCAAGATGGATTAGTAGAGGAAGCTTTTCTTTTTCAAGAAACTCTGCGCACAAAAACTGCACAAACAAATATGCGAACCGCATTAAATTTAGGTTTGCAAACGTTTGACGGTGAAACGAATATGGGTCAACTTTGTCTCGAGTTTGGCCGGGCTGCGGCGAACAAGCGGTAGCGCAATATTTGAGACAAAGTGCGTGACTTTGAATTGAAAAAAGCTGAACGTTCAAAGAATTAAAAACAAGATATTTCGGAGGAGGGAAACCATGGAAGAGTTCTCAAGGGAGATTAGGTCTACTGTCAGGGGCGAGGGCACCATAGAGATATCTATTGTCCAGTGTGACAAGCCGAAGCCTTCGGAGGATGAGGTTCTAATAAAAGTCGAGGCATCTCCGATCAATCCGTCAGATTTAGGCTTGCTTATAAGTTTCGCAGCCGATCTTGATTCCCTGAGTGTTTCAGGATCTGGCGATGACACTGTTGCAAAAATGAAAATCCATGAAGGTCTCATGAAACAGATGAAACCTAGGATAGGGAAGTCGATGAAAGTGGGCAATGAGGGCGGTGGAATTGTAGAAGATGCTGGCGCTGAATTTAAGCATCTTATAGGAAAGACGGTGGGCCTTGCCGGTGGAGCAATGTATTCCCAATATCGCAGCGTCAGGGGGACCAGTTGCTTAGTCATGAATGATGGCACAACAACTACGCAATCTGCATCCTCATTTGTGAACCCGCTTACAGCCTTGGGGTTCATAGAGACGATGAAGTTAGAAAATCATTTTGCACTGATCAATACGGCCGCTGCTTCGGCACTAGGTCAAATGTTGGTAAAGATTTGCCGAGCTGATTCTATTCCGCTCGTTAATATTGTCAGGAAATCTGAGCACGTGGAACTCCTCAAAACTCTTGGTGCTAAACACATATGCAACTCCAGTGATTCAGAATTTTTGAACGAACTTGTTGATGCGCTTGTTGAAACCGGCGCGACGCTTGGGTTTGATGCGACGGGCGGAGGAAATGAGGGAAGGCTTGCCGGACAGATACTTTCTGCGATGGAAATAGCAGCAAACAAAACCACAACGGAGTACAGTCGCTACGGTTCAGATACTTATAAACAAGTATATATTTATGGGGGGTTAGATCAGTCTCCGACTATTCTGAATCGCTCTTTTGGGATGCAGTGGGGGCTTGGAGGATGGCTGCTGACGCCTTGGATAGGAAAATTTGGTATGGAGACTTTCCAGAAGATGCGTCAAAGGGTGGCAGACGAGATAAAAACAACTTTTGCGACCACCTACACGCAAGAAATCTCTTTTGAGGAGATGTTGCAGCCCGAAACCATAAAAAAATACGCCAAGCAGGCAACGGGAGAAAAATATCTGGTTAATCCTCACAAGGATTGAAGTGACTTAGGCACGCAAAATTTATCTCGCGTAGAATTTCATCTCTACCTTGTTACTTTTTAAATCCATTGTCGTAATGCAAAGGTACTGATTGCCGTCACTCGCGTCATCTAGTGACATAAAAGAGTATATATAGCCACTTCGAGACCAAATTCCTTGGCGCACTGAACTCGCTCGGGAACCATCTGTGTTGATAGCCGTGGCACGCCCATGAAATGTCCCTTGGTCTCGAGATGAAGGATTACTTAAATTCACATTGTAGGTGAGCCAGGTTTTTCCATATCTCTCGTTATCTGCTTCTACATTGATTAATCCACCCGAATCCCCAAGCGTAATGTTGGTAATGGTGCCAGAAAGATTAATTTCCTCTCCTTCCACCTGAAAACTCGAAGCCAAAGATGAAAAAAAAGCGATAGAAATGAAAATGCTGAAGGCGGTTAGCAATTTCATATGAGGCTCCTGAGCTTTGCCGAAAAAAGTGATTCCCTTAACTTAATCATAGTTATCCTAAAACGTAAAGGAAACGGTAGGGAGATATCCGGCGGAGTTAAAGAACTCAATGAAAGACTTGTCCGATATCAATAAAAGCTGTAAAAGCTAAGTTGGGAGGTTTGGCCAAAATGTCTAAAAAAAGGATTTCTGTTGAGAACAAATCAACCTACTCTGTATGCACGATATGTGACATAGGGTGCCAGCTACGAACCGAATCCATCGACGGAAGAGTTAACCGTGTTGTCGCTCACGATAACCCTATGCTAGCTAGAAATATTTGTTACAAAGGTACCGCAGCTCCTCACATTCATAATCATGCCGAACGGCTGCGCGTGCCCCTTAAGCGTGTCGGAGAACGCGGAAAAGACAATTGGCAGGAGATCTCCTATCAACAAGCTATGGACGAAATAGCGGTTAAACTAAAAAGAATTACTGATAGTTTCGGGCCTGAGGCATTTGCGGTTTCTACTTCGGGTTGGAACACTCAGACGACGCACAGTATGGATCGGCGTTTCATGAATTTACTTGGTTCCCCCAACTGGATTAGCGGGGTGGCTTTGTGTGCCGGAAACACTGCTGCGGTTAACAGGCTTACTTACGGGTGGTTTCCTATGCCAGATTGGGGCAATACAAATTGCATAGTGCTATTCGGCCATAATCCCCGCAAGCACTCTTGGACCCCCATATATAACTCGATAAAGTCGGCAAGGGCTCGCGGCGCAAAGTTGATAGTTCTGGATCCGAGAGTTTCTGATCAAGCTGAACAGGCTGACCTTCACCTAAGGCTGCGTGCAGGAACAGACGCTGCTATGTGTCTGGGATGGTTGAAAGTCATTATAGATGAGAAGCTTTATGATAGAGATTTTGTTAATGACTGGTGTGAAGGATTCGAGGCATTGTGCGATCGCGTTAGTGAATATCCCTTGGATCGGGTAGAGCAAATTACTGGCGTAGATCGTAACCATATAGCAGAGGCGGCCCGTATTTATGCTAAGGCCAATGGCGCCGTGATTCCTTGGACGCCGATAACAGATCAGCAAATTTCCTCAACCTCGGCGATCCGGTTACACTCAATTTTGAGAGCGATCACTGGTAATCTTGATGTGGTCGGAGG
The DNA here is from genome assembly GCA_902567095.1 of uncultured OM182 clade bacterium. Lineage (GTDB taxonomy): Bacteria > Pseudomonadota > Gammaproteobacteria > Pseudomonadales > Azotimanducaceae > UBA9659. Next base: position 6,729 of record CACFLG010000008.1, on the reverse strand, counting down.
CGAAACGCTCGGCGGGTTCAATCCGGGATATATCCCGGAGAGTGAATTAGCTTTGCATGATCGATTGTCGGATGAACAGAAAGCTAAACAGCTGGGCTTCGACGACCATCCAGTTTTTACCTATCGAGTAGCTGAAATTTTAAAAGAACCAACAAACAAGGTATGGGGCTTTCCGTACGCTGATTTAGTGATGGGTTGCCACATGGCGAACCCCACGAATGTTTTCAGAGCGATGGCAACCGGTGATCCTTACCAGATCAAAGCACTCTTTGTCCTAGGCAACAATACATTGCTTAGTTACGCGAATCAGCATCAAATCCTTAAGGCATTGAACAACCAGGAACTGATAGTCGCGCACGAAATTTTTATGACCCCTACCGCTATGCTTGCGGACTATGTTCTGCCTGGAGATGTATTTACCGAGCGCAACCATATCGCTGATTCATGGAGTTGGACTAATCGTCTCACCCTTTCTCAGAAAGCGGTGGAGCCTCCTGTTCAAGCCTCCAGCACCTTCGAATTTTGGACCGATCTAGGGCGTCGTATGGGCTTTGCAGAACATTTTCCTTGGGACTCGCTAGAAGATCTCTTAGATTATAGACTCTCACGCTCCAACAGAACTTTCGCTCAATTTGAACAAACTTCTTATATGGAGGCGCCCACGCCAAAGTTTCGAAAATATAGAAAGACAGGTTTCGCAACCCCGTCCGGCAAGGTAGAGCTTTACTCTAGTATTCTCGCGGATCTCAACTTCGATCCGTTGCCGTACTACAGAGAGGGGCCTTCACCTGACAAGAAATATCCATATCTAGTGTTTACAGGAGTTAGAGAGGATCCATTTTTTCAGACGGGCCAACGGAATATTTCGGTTCTGAGGTCTCGTTGTCCAGAGCCTAAATTGTATATGCACCCGATAGACGTCAGTCGCGAGGGTTTTGAAGAGGGAGAGTGGGTAAATCTTGAAACTCCCTCTGGAAAAGTGTCTGCGAGAATTTCGGTGCAAGAATCTATGAAGGAGGGGCACGTAAGAGTGCCACATGGCTGGTGGTATCCCGAGACTAGGTTTGAAGCTCCACTCTCCGGAGCGTTTATCTCGAGTGATGCGGTTTTATGTTCTGACGAAGACGAGTTTTTAGATTATGAGCAAGGGGTACCCAATTTTAAGGGCTTCCCTGGTAGAGTTACCAAAAGTAGTTTACCTCGAGTTCTTGAAAATAGTGCCTTCATAGAAAGATGACGCAAAGAAAATTTTTTGAGCATTTTAAATTAGAAAATCAGGCCAAACTGCGGTCTATTTTAGCGAGACAAATTTTCACTAATAGAGATACGATTTTAAGCCGGCTCGTAAAAAAAATGCTTGGGGTTAATTACAAGGCGGTGAACAAGGATCCTGAGCTAGAGCATTCAGAGATAAAACCCTAATCTTGTTTTTAAGGTTTTCGCTTTTTCGACGTTAAGAGACCTCCAATTAATTTATGCGGAAGTCATCTAGCATTGGAACAAGCTAATAACGCGGCGCTTCTCGGTAAGCGGGCCCCTCTTCTGTGAGCTTAATATGGGTCAATGTTTGCTCATCATGATTCATTCTCCAAGAAAGCATTTTTTGAGAATAATGTAAGACCATAGACGCATAGTCAGGGTTTTTGCTCTGATCGACAAATTCCCCTGGGTCTTTTTTCAAGTCAAAGAAAAGAGGAGGCAGATTAGTAAAATGCACGTATTTGTATTCGTCATCTCGTAGGACATTTAACGTGCATTGGTGGTGGGTTAATCCGAGAGATTTTTCCATGGCTGATCCTTCTACAATGTCTCTAAAATCGTATTCCCAGTGCGCAGCATCTCTCCAATTTGATGGTGTTTTATCGTTTTTTAAAAAGGGTAGAAGACTTTGCCCATCACATTGAACAGGGAGGGGAAGATCAAACCAATCCAACATAGTTGGCATCACATCTACGTTCTCAGTGTATTCTTCTATAATCTTGCCTTTATACTGGTAATTATTCGGGTCTCGGATAATTAGAGGAATATGGTAACTCTCATCAAAATATCCTAGCTTTCCTAACAGCCAATGATCTCCTATCTGTTCGCCGTGATCGGAAGTGAATATAATTAAGGTGTTATTCCAAAAGTTGTTCTTTTTCAAATAATCAAAAAGAACACCAAGATTTTGATCGACTTCGCTCATTAACCCGAAATATGAGGCCTTTAATCTCGCAAGTTTTTTATCGTTCTCTGGAGCTTGGTATCCAGTTTTATTCAAAAACGCGTTCAGAAAAGGATGTTGGCGAGCTTCATCAACTTTCCTTTCCTTTCGATTGAATTTCATAAGCTCGGCAGGGGGATACATCCTATTGAATGGTTCTGGGGCAATCCATGGAGGGTGAGGCCTGAGCAATGACAAGTGAACGCACCAAGAGTTCTTTTGCCCAGAAATATAATCGATGATCTTTTCTACCATAAAAGGGGTATCGTTTAACTCCTTTGGCAGTGCTAGGCCTAACGGGGTTGCCCCCCCATCCTCATACTCAGTCCCCTCTATCTTGTTGGTATAGAGTTTAAAATGTTGCTCGGGGATTTCGACTTCTTTTGTTCTCAACCAGTAAGCCCAAGCATGAGGTTCTGTTCCCATTTGCAAAACTGGTTTTATTCCCGGAAGCACGCCCTCATAGGATTTTAAATTCTTATGGTCGGTACTAAACTCTCTTGGATCGTGAGAGGTGTCGGTGTACCCGAATAACGCCGGTTCGAGATTAATGCTTTTTAATTCTTTGGCCCAATTTGTGTGACGCGCATCAAGTGGCGTGCCGTTGGTGCCGGATCTATGATTCTGAAGGTACATTCCTGTATGTAAGGAAGCTCGAGACGGCCCACACGGCACGGCATTAGCATAATGCTTTTTAAAAAGAACACTTTCCCTCGCTAGAGCATCGAGATTCGGTGTGTTGACTTTGTGTCCCAGCGCGGACAAACAATCGCCTCTCCATTGATCCGCGGTGATGAAGAGAATATTTTTCATTTTCTTGCCTCGAGCTTTTGGTCTTCCAATTTAAAAGTTAAGTTGTCCTTGGTCAATCTGAAGTATTATCGTGCTAATATTTCGCGCTTTACTTACCTTGGTGCCACGCTTGATTTCTGTTTCCTGGCCTTTTCATCCTAAAAGAACCCCGTTTTTCTATGGGTGGGTGATTTGGGTATTCTCGGCTCTTGGGTTTCTTTTAAGTGTCCCTGGCCAAACAATGGGAATGGCGGTTTTCACTGATTATTTTATAGAGGTTTTTTCTCTATCACGAACCGAGCTCTCAATGGCCTATCTTTTTGGTACGATTGGATCAGCTTTTTTTCTTACTAGGGCAGGCCGCTGGTTTGATATTTACGGTGGTCGAATTATGGTTCCTCTTGCTGCTTTTTTTTTAGGTTTGATGGTTCTTTACTTTAGCTTTGCTGACAAATTTATATCCTGGATTGACGGGCCCTCTTGGATAACCCTCGCAGTGGTGGTGGTTGGTTTTTTTGGGGTCAGATTTTTTGGCCAGGGAGTTTTGACGAGTTGTTCTAGAAATCTTTTATTGCCTTGGTTTGTAAAACGAAGAGGACTAGTTAGCGGATTGCGCAACGTTTTTGTCTCATTTGGGTTCTCTATTGCTCCTTTAGGAATAGCGGGTTTGATAGCGTTCTTCGGATGGCGCGAAACCTTATGGGGAATGGCCTTGATCGTCGGCCTCATTTTCTCAGTCCTCGCGCTAATTTTTATAAGGGATAACCCTGCAAGTTGTGACCTCGCGCCAGATGGTGAGACATATAACCCTTCGGAGGAAATTTCTTCTGGCCAAATTTCTTTGCGTCTGAAAGATGCCAGGCGTTCTCTAGTGTTCTGGGTTTATTCCCTGAGTCTCGCCATGCACGCGTTGTTTGGAACTGCCCTCACTTTTCATGTTGTGGCGATTTTTTCGGAAGCTGGCTTGTCGAAAGAGGTAGCGTTCAGCTATTTTATTCCAGTGGCAATTTTCTCGACTTTGTCAAACCTTTTAGCAAGTTGGCTAGCTGATTCGAGTTCACTTAAGCCGTTTCTAATTTTAATGCTTGGAAGTTTCATTCTAGGATCCTTCGGATTTATTTTCCTTAACGCAGCATGGGGTTATTGGGCTTTAGCACTTGGTTTTGGGGTAGGTGGCGGGCTTTGGGGAGTCATCTCTAACCTCGCTTTTATAAGATTCTTTGGACCATCTCATGTTGGCGAAGTGAGCGGGTTTAGTACCTCGATATCGGTCTTTGCTAGTGCTCTTGGCCCCTTTGTTTTTTCCGCAGCCGCAGATATTTTCGGGAGTTATGGAGCGGCTGCTCAAACATGTCTGCTCTTATTGTTGGTTTTGTTAGTTGCCGCGGTAGTCATCCCTCAGAAAGAGTTATCTTAGACTTAGCGTTGTCGTGCCTAGAAGTCTTCGAGTCCCATTTTTTTAATCAGAAGCTGCCCCGATCTATTTTTAGGTTTGATGCCCGAAAATAGTTCCTTGGTAATTCTTTTTCCTAATTCGACTCCCCATTGATCGAACGGATTGATGTTCCATATAGCAGCTTGAGAGAAAGTTTTGTTCTCATACAGAGCTACTAGCTTACCCAAATTAAAAGGAGTTAATTCATCTAGAAGTAGAATAGAAGAGGGCTTGTTTCCGGGGTTGCTCAGATGGACATTTTCATCGTGTTGACCATTCGCTAAAGCTTCTGCTTGGCCAGCAAGGCTTGCCAGCAAAAGCTTGTGGAGTTCCGTATGACTGAGCGCATCATTTTTTACCCCTATCAAATCCACCGGCACCAACTTTTTTCCTTGGTGTAATAATTGAAAGAACGAATGTTGAGAGCCCGTTCCAGCTCGACCCCAGACTATAGGAGCCGTGGTTGTAACGACTGGCAGGTCATCTAAGGAAATACTTTTACCATTGCTTTCCATTTCGAGTTGTTGAATAAAATCTATCAATGGACTCAACCTTTCGAGATAGGGCACCACTGCGTAACTCTGCGAGCCTAAAAAATTGTTGTACCAGATCCCAATTAGTGCGAGCAGCACGGGTATATTGTCTTGATATTCGGACTGAAGAAAATGATCGTCCATCATCTTCCCACCAGCAATAAATTCCTCAAATCTCTTGGTGCCAATAGATGTGCAGACAGGAAAACCTACTGAAGACCATATCGAATATCTTCCTCCGATAGATTCCTCAAGTGTGAGTATTTGTTTCTCAGGGATGCCGCGAGAAATTGCTTTCTCTTTGTCTGCCGTAATCGCAAAAAAATGTGTCGAGGATTCCACGTCGTTTATTTGAAGTTCTTTAGCTAGCCAATCCGATACAATTTTAGCGATAGTCATTGTTTCCGTTGTTGTGAAACTTTTACTAGATAAAATGACCAAAGTTGTTTTTGCCTGCAGAGAATTCAAAAGAGAAAAGATTTTCTCTCCGTCGGGGTTAGATAAAAAATGAAGCTTAGGCCCTGAGGCATATTGCTTTAGAGCCTCGCTTACCATTTTCGGTCCGAGCTCTGAGCCCCCTATCCCTATGTTAATTACGTCGGTGAAACGCTGATGAGAAGAGGATTTCAATTCGCCATTCCGTATGGCCTCTGAGAATTGGAACATCTGTTGTTTTTCTTTCTGGTTCTGACCTGAAATGTCTGAGCGCATCGTCATGTGGGTTGCAGATCTGCTTTCTGTTTTATTTACCAGTTTTCCTTCGAGCATATCCAACGCTTTTTCTTTAATGTTTGAAGCTCTAGCTAAATCTACCAGCGTATCTAGAATATTTTGATTTATTAGATGCCTAGAAAAATCGAAGTGAATCCCTTCTATATCAATAGAAAATTTAGAATCTCGTTGAGGCTCACCGTTCAGCTCTTTCATCGAAAGCTTATAAGCCGTGGCTGCTAAATCGGAAAGTTGTCCCCAAATCTGGTTTTTTCTAGTCATGATCTATTCAAACTGGGCCAAGGAGAATAAACTAAGTAAATAGTACATCTTGATTCTGCGCAAGTTTGGTTTTTAGAGTTGATCCTTAAGACGTCTCATTAAAAGCGTCTTTTTTTTCGCGTTTTAACCAGAGAATTTGTATTCTTGCCTCATTGAATCGGTTTTGAACTTATTTGGTTACCAACCTGAAATAGTTTTGTTATCTGAGACATTCGAGCTTGAACAGTAAAATAAAGAAGAGACGCTCATGACATTGTATCGTTGGATTGCTGCGGCAGCGGTAATTGCAGTTATCGTTTTTATAAATTTATCCGGAATGGATACTATCCTATCTCTAGAAACAGTGTTGACCGAAAAAGAGCGTCTGAGAGAAAGTTTTGACAAAAATCCAGTCGGGCTTGGGGTAGGGTTCTTCCTCAGCTACATAGTCATCACTGCACTATCCATTCCAGGGGCGGCTATTCTCACACTAGCGAGTGGAGCTATATTCGGTTTTGGATGGGGTTTAATAATTGCTTCATTCGCATCGACGATCGGGGCTACTCTCGCGATGTTGGCGTTTCGCTGGATTTTTAGGGACCTGGCTGAGAAAAGATTTAGAGTGCAATTAGCTACAATAAATTCAGGTATTGAAAAGGATGGGTCCTTTTATCTTTTTTCGCTGCGAATGGTGCCCATCTTTCCGTTTTTTTTGATCAATGCGTTGATGGGCCTGACTAAAATAGGGGTCGGGTCGTTCTTTTGGGTATCTCAGCTTGGAATGTTGGGAGGCA